>CAZOIX010001194.1:0-1501 GCA_964579685.1 uncultured Mycobacterium sp. | reverse complement strand
GTCCGCGTGGAGGGGTTCTGCGGACGCGCCGTCTCCGCGGGGGGCGGCGGTTCGATGGGTTGCGCCGACGCCTCGGGGGGAGGTGGTGGCGGCGGCGCCGACGGTCGGCTGGTGGTCGCGAGTTCGGTGGACACCGGTGTGGTCGAGGCGCGCGTCTCAACCGATCTTGTGGTGTCCTCAGCGGTGCCGGGACTGCGGAAAACCAGCAGCACCGTGGCGATGACGATCGCCGCCGCCGCTGCAGCCGCGGCGATCAACGCGGTCAGGGCCTGCGTGCGGCGATACCAGGGCGGCGGGGCGGGTTCGAAGTACCAGCTGTCGGTATCGAACGCGTCGAACGCCCCGTTGCGCGCAGGCCGTTGCTCGCCGTCCGGCGGTTCGGCGGGAGCCGGGGCGTCGGCCAGGTCGCCGAGCGAGTAATCGAAGTCCCCCGGGGCTTCGGGTTCGGCCACCCCCCGATGTTAATCCCTGTTCCGGCACCTACGTGCGGTGAACTCACGGTAGGGTCGAGCGCCGCGTATGCAATCGTTTCACGCCGCGTCGCAGTACGGTCACCGCCGCGACACTGCGCCGCCTTTTGCCCAACGGAAGGTTCGGCAATGAAATCTTCACGCCTGATGGCGGCCGCAGCCGCATCGGTCCTGCTGTTCGTCGGTCTGATCGGTTGTGCACCGCCCGAGAAGGACAACTCGGGAGAGCAGACGCAGTCAGGTGTGAACGCCCGCGAGGCGGCGTCGGCCGAGGACTTCGGTGGCATGGACGGGCTCGTCGAGGCGGCGAAGAAGGAAGGTGCGCTGAATGTCATTGCGCTGCCCCCCGATTGGGCCAACTACGGTGCCATCATCAAGGCGTTCGAGGACAAGTACGGCCTCAAGGTGAACTCGGCGCAACCCGACGCCGCAAGTCAGGAAGAGATCAACGCCGCCAATCAGCAACAGGGCAGGAGCAGCGCGCCGGACGTTTTCGACCTCGGTCAGTCCGTTGCGCTCGCGAACACGTCGATGTTCGCGCCCTACAAGGTGGCGGTGTGGGACGACATCCCGGCGGCGTACAAGGACGCCGACGGCGCCTGGGTCAACGACTACGGCGGTTACATGTCGATCGGCTTCGACTCGGCCAAGGTGCCACCCGTGACCTCGGTCAACGATCTGCTCAAACCCGAGTACCGGGGCAAGGTGGCGCTCAACGGTGATCCGACCCAGGCGGGGGCGGCCTTCTCCGGAGTGATGATGGTCGCGCTGTCGCAGGGCGGGTCCGCCGACGACATCGCTCCGGGGGTGGAGTTCTTCCGGAAACTCAACGAAGCGGGCAACTTCCTGCCGGTCGACCCGACCCCGGCCACCATCGAATCCGGGCAGACGCCGGTGGTCATCGACTGGAACTACCTCAATGCGACCGAGACCAAGAAGCTGCCGTCGTGGCAGGTGCTGGTGCCGCCGGACCACGCCGTGGCCGGCTACTACTACCAGGCGATCAACAAGGATGCCCCCCACCCCGCCGC
>CAZOIX010001193.1:0-1502 GCA_964579685.1 uncultured Mycobacterium sp. | reverse complement strand
CGTCGGACGGATTCGGCCCGGCCGAGCTGCATTTCCTCGGTGCACATCTGTGGCGCAACGGAATTCGGCGCGTGATTGAAGGGTTTGTCGATACCGATGAATGGAGCGAGACCGACGCGATACGTGTGGTCGACCTGATAGCACGCAACAATGCGCAGCGCGTCTATCAGCTGAGCTGACCGCTAGACCAGTCCCGTTGCGTCGAACATCCACGACATGTCGGCGTTTGCGAAGTCTTCCATCCAGGTGGGAGGCGCGTGGTTGGCCAGTGCCCCCATGTCCCAGTAGTCCTTCCACAACGTGATCTTGCCGTTCTGGACCTTGTGCACCGTGACGAAGTTCAACACGGCGGACTCGCCTGTCGACCAATGCCATTCCTCGTGATGCTCGTACATGACATCGGTGCCGTTGTCGACCATGAGACCGGTGAAGTTCTCGTAAGACGCCAACGGCTCGAGGCCGATCTTCAGCCGCTTGACGATGTCCTCTGGTCCGCGCGCCGCGGCTGCAGGGCCGACGGGCATGTCGAGGTAGATGCAGTCGTCGGACAGGAAGGTCTTCAGCGAATCCCAGTCGCGTGCCGACAGGGCCTTCCACATACCAAGGACCGTATCCTCAACTGACACTTGACAACTCCGATTCTCGCAGGGGTTGAGCCGGCGCCTTGTGCGCGGCCCGCAGGAACCTTCCGGTGCGTCGTGTGCTCACGACGTCGGTCATCTCGCCGTCGGCGAACACCGGGTGCCCGCCCACGAACACCGCGCGTACCGTGTCGTCGTTGCGGTTGACCATTCGTGACAGGCCGCCGTACTGCTCAACCGGGGCCTCGGCGTAATGGTCCAGCGATTCGTCCAGCCGTTCCGGATCGATGACCACGACATCGGCGCGGTCGCCGATGCGCAGGTGTCCGGCATCGATGCGGTACCAGTCGGCAAGTTCACCGGTGAGCCGGTGCACCGCCTGCTCGACGGACATGAACGGCCGGCCGGCCTTCTCCGCCTCCTGGACATGCCGCAGCAGCCGCAGGCCCATGTTGTAGAACGCCATGTTGCGAAGGTGGGCTCCGGCATCGGAGAAGCCCATCTGCATGCCCGGATCGCGGGCCAGCTTCTTGAGCACCTCAGGTCGGTGGTTGGAGATCGTGGTGCGCCAGCGCAGCGACGTGCCGTGCTCGAGCACCAGGTCGAGGAATGCATCGACCGGGTGTAGACCCCCGCGCTCGAGACCGACCTGGCCGAACGATCGGCCGACCACCGACTCGTCCGGACAGTCGACGATCTCGGCGTCGAAGAAGTCGCGCTGCCACACCCGGATTCCGAACTTGCTTTCGTACTCTTTGCGGAACCGACGCCGATACGTCTCGTCGCGAAGCAGCTGATTGCGCTCTACCTCGTCGCGCAGGTGCAGCGCCGCGGCACCTGCCCCGAACTCCTCGAACACCACCAGGTCGATGCCGTCGGCGTAGACCTCGAACGGCACCGGCAGGTGCTGCCAGCGGAAGT
>CAZOIX010001192.1:0-1503 GCA_964579685.1 uncultured Mycobacterium sp. | reverse complement strand
GACACGACCTGCGACGATCATCAGATCGGCCTGTCGTGGCGTCGCGGAGAACCGCTCCATGCCGAACCGCGAGATGTCGAAACGCGGACCGGCGGTCGCCATCATCTCGATGGCACAGCACGCCAGCCCGAACGTCGCGGGCCACAGCGAGCCCTTGCGGATATAGCCGGCGACCTTCTCCACCGTCGAGAGCAGGATGCCGCCGGGCAGCTTCTCCTCTAATCCCATGCCAGACCTCCCCGCCGCCACACGTATGCGTAGGCCACGAACACCACCACCATGAACAGCAGCATCTCTACCAGCGCAAACAGGCCCAGACTGTCGAACGCCACCGCCCACGGGTAGAGGAACACGATCTCGATGTCAAAGATGATGAACAACATCGCGGTCAGGTAGTACTTGATCGGAAACCGCTGGCCCGCCGAGTGCGCGCTGGCCAGCTCAGGAACCGGCTCGATACCGCACTCGTAGGCCTCGAGTTTGGACTGGTTATAGCGCCTGGGTCCGACCAGCAGGGCAATGCCGACCGAGCCGACCGCGAAGGCGGCCGCGATCGCGCCGAGTACCAGTATCGGGGTGTACAAATCCATGCCGAGCAAACGCTCCCTCGTGGGCTGTCGATGTGAGCTTACCCACACCCTAGCGGGCATGGCGATGAGCGCCACACGTTGGGGTTAGTATGGCTAATATCACAACGCCGCAATGTCGTCGTGCCGCGAATCGGTAAGTGCGACAGTTGGTTTGGCGTTTTGCGTTATTGCACCGGGGTGCGCAGCAGCGACACCACCGCATCGCCCAATCGGATCGGGTCGATCGGGTGGGGGACCGCGGCCTCCGCGCGCGACCAGCTGGCCAGCCAAGCGTCGTCCGGCCGTCCCGTGAGCACGAGCACGGGCGGACAGTCGGCGATCTCGTCCTTGAGCTGTTTTGCGATTCCCATGCCGCCGACCGGTGTGGCCTCTCCGTCGAGGATCACCAGATCGAAGCCGCCCTCGTCCATCTGCCGGATCACCATCGGGCCGGTGGCGACCTCGACGTACGTCAGCTCGGGCAGCTCAGGGTGCACGCGCTTCCCGAGCGCGAGCTGCACCTGCTCTCGAGTCCTGGGATTGTCGCTGTAGACGAGGACCCGCAGCGGACGCGATGACTCGACCATGCGCCCGATCGTACGGGTTAGCCCGCGTGCCGGAACACGATGTCGCCGGAGATCGTCACGTTGTCGCCGATCATGCCCATCATGTTGCCGTCGACACCGAAGTCCTGACGGTTGATCGTCGCCTGTGTCGCCACCCGCATGCCGCCGTCGCCGACCGGTGTCACCTTCGCCTTCAGCTCCAGCGGCTTCGTGGTGCCCTTGATGGTCACTTGGCCGCGCAGATTGGCGGTGTCGCTGTCAACGGGATCCGCGGCGGTGACGACCACGCTGATGTCCGGGAACTTCTCGGCCTCAAAGAAATCAGCAGACCGCAGATGATCGTCCCGCTTGGTGATGCCGGTGCGCAG
>CAZOIX010001191.1:0-1504 GCA_964579685.1 uncultured Mycobacterium sp. | reverse complement strand
GTAGAGACTCGTCGAGGTCGCCGGCAGCCCGCGCGCCCCCAGCAGGAGTTCGGCGGCGGCCATCGCGTCGACATGGGAGGCGACCGACACCGGCAGACCGAGCGCCTCGGCGAGTACGGGGCCGACAGGCGCGTCCGACCAGCCCAGCCTCGGATGGTCGAGATAGCCGGTCGCGCTGTCGACGACACCGCCCGACGCCACCCCCACCCATAGTGCGTGGCGGCGGTGCCATCGACTCAGATAGCGGCGGGCGCTGGCGGCCAATGTCGCCAGCGCAGCGGTCTGCGGTCCGCGCGGCGTCGGCGTCTCGACCACATCGAGCGTGCGGCCGAACAGATCGGTGGCCACGATGCTGGTGGTGCGGGCGCCGATGTGGATGCCGACGGTCAGGTAGGGCTCGTGGTTGACCTCCACAGGCACCCGCGGCCTGCCGATGGCGCCGGAGACCGCAAGGTCGGCGCGTTCCCGCAGCACACCCGCGTCGAGCAGCGCTGTCACCTGACGATTGACCGTGGCGATGCTGAGCCCGGTGACCTCGGCGATGACGTCACGCGCGATCGGGCCACGCAGCCGGGCAGCGGCGAACACCGACCCCGCCGCGGCCTCGGCCACCCGCAGCGAGGGCGCGACGACGTGGTGGCGGGCCAAAAGCGCGCGCGTGGTGTGAGCGGCGGGAGTAGGCGGATGGAGAGTGGGGCTGGCAGTGCGCACGGGATTGTCCTTGGGTGAAGTCGGCCGGTGGGTTGTGCCACACCCGGCGACCGTCGTCAGGACAGCGGAATCAGGAGTGGCGGGGTGCGCGACAACAACACTGCCGCGCGATGCGGCCCGGCTGGCTCCTGGACATACGGCGAACTTAGCACGCCAACTAGTGTTGGGCGGATGACGACACCAGAGACCGACAAGCGGGTCGCGGTGGTCACCGGCGCCAGTGCCGGCATCGGTGCGGCCACCGCGAGAACCCTTGCAGCTCTTGGCTTTCACGTGGTCTGCGCGGCCAGGCGTGCCGAGCTGATCGAGGCCTTGGCCAACGAGATCGGGGGCACGGCGATTGTGACCGACGTCACCGACCCCGATGCCGTGAATGCCCTGGCAGAAGGCCTGAGCAGGATCGACGTGCTGGTGAACAACGCGGGCGGCGCGCGTGGCCTCGAGCCGGTAGCCGAGGCCGATGTCGAGCACTGGCGGTGGATGTGGGAGTCCAACGTGCTCGGCACGCTGCTGGTCACCCGGGCGTTGCTGCCGAAGCTGATCGACTCCGGCGACGGGCTGATCGTCACGGTCACCTCGATCGCGGCGGTGGAGATCTACGACAACGGGGGCGGGTACACCTCGGCAAAGCACGCCCAGGGCGTGCTGCACCGCACGCTGCGCAGCGAGTTGCTCGGAAAACCGGTGCGGCTCACCGAAGTTGCACCCGGAATGGTGAAGACCGATTTCTCGCTGCGCCGGTTCGACGGCGACGAGGACCGCGCCGCCAAGGTCTACGAGGGCGTTACCCCAC
>CAZOIX010001190.1:0-1505 GCA_964579685.1 uncultured Mycobacterium sp. | reverse complement strand
CACCCCGAAGCAGCAGATGGGCGTCGGTGCCGAAGAACTCGCGATAGCTTTCGGCGAGGATCGGGGTGATGTCGCCGCCCAGGTCGGCGCCGAAGGCCAGGCCGCCGCCTTCGTCATTGCCGAGCGTGACCTTGCCGCGCACCCGCTCGGTGCCGTCGGTCGCCAGCGCGATGTCGGCGGCGAAGTCGCCGACCGGGCCTTCGCCCTTTGCCGTGAGGTCCACCGAGGGTCGCCCCGGAATGTTCAGCAGCTGCGAGGCAAGCCCGCCCTCGGCCTCGGTCACGGTGAGGTCGAGGCCGATCTGGCGGCTTTCGTTGGCGTATTTGGCCGTAAGGGTGATCCTGTCGGTGGGCCGGTCAAGGCGCACCACGTCGATCCTGGTGTCGAGCGCCCCGCTGATGAGCGAGAGCCGCCCCTCGGCGGTCAGATCTGCGGCGAGGCCCGCCACCGGCTGGGCCAGGGCGAGCCGTCCGACCGTCAGTTTGTCGATGGTGATGCCGACCGGCAGATCGGGCAGGCTGAACGGCTGGGCCTCGGGCGTGGGCAGGTCGTCGGTCGTGGTGGTGCCGGGCTTGCGCGCGACCTCAATGGACTCGGCGCTGAGCTCGGTGATGATCAGATTGCCGCGCAGCAGGGCGCTGCGGTTCCAGTCGAGCACCGCGCCGTTGATGGTGAGCCAGACACCTTCGTCATCGGCGACGGTGAGTCGTTGCAGGGTGGCCCGGGAACTGAGCGCGCCGTCCAGCCCGGTGACCGTGACGAACCGGCTGTCGCCCGACAGCGAGCTTTCGAGGAAATCGACGATGAAGCCGCCCGATTCCTTCTCCTGCGCGGCAAGCGGTGTGGCAAGGCACAGGGTGACGGAGGTTGCGAGGAGAAAGCGGCGCATCAGAAGGACTGCCCGATACCGAGATAGAATTGCAGCCCGTTGTCGGTTGTTCCGCTGACTGGTGCGGCGATGTCGAAGCGGATCGGGCCGAAGGCGCCGATGTCATAGCGCAGGCCGATGCCCGCGCCCGAGTGCGATTCCGCGCCGGAGCCGACAAAGGCGCTGCTGTCCACGGCGCCGTAGTCGAAGAAGCCGACCAAGCCGATCTTTTCCGTGACCTTGGCGCGCACCTCGGCGCTGGCCACCAGGATCGAGCGGCCGCCGGCCACATCGGTGCCGACCGGAATGCCGAGCGACTGGTAGGGATGACCGCGCACCGTGCCGGCGCCGCCCGAGTAGAACAGCAGGTCGGGCGAGATTTCCGACAGGCTGGCACCGACAACCGAACCGAGCTGAAGCCGTCCGGCCAGAACGATCGCCCCGCTTTCGCCAAGGCTGAGATAGCCGCGCGTGTCGATCCTGGCGGCCACGCCCGAGGCGGACTGGCCGAAGCCGGTGAAGGGCGTGACGGTGGCGTCGACAAAGTAGCCGCGGGTGGGGTTGTTGGTCGAATCCCGCTTGTCGAGCTGCACATGCAGCGGCAGGGAGACCAGGTTGAAGTCGCGCTTGCCGAAGG
>CAZOIX010001189.1:0-1505 GCA_964579685.1 uncultured Mycobacterium sp. | reverse complement strand
TCCCGTCGAAAACCTCTCCGAGGCAGCGCTGGTCGACGGGATCGACGTCAAGGGAGCGCGGACGCTGGCCCAGCTGCGGTCATGGCTCAAGGGTGAAGCGCAACTCGAGGAGAGCGTCGACAAGCCGTGTCCAGAGCCATTGCCGACGGCCGATCTCGCGGACGTGATCGGCCAGACGCAGGCGCGGTACGCGGTCGAGGTCGCCGCCGCGGGTGCGCACCACCTGATGCTGACGGGTCCGCCGGGCATCGGGAAAACAATGCTGGCGCAACGCCTTCCGGGACTATTACCTGCCCTGAGTGAAAGTGAGGCGCTCGAGGTGACGGCGATCCACTCGGTCGCGGGCCTGCTTTCGGGAACCACGCCGTTGATCACGCGTCCGCCCTTCGTGGCGCCGCACCACACCTCGAGCGTGGCGGCGATGGTTGGCGGCGGCAGCGGTATGGCCAGGCCGGGCGCCGTCAGCCGTGCCCACCGTGGCGTGCTGTTTCTCGACGAATGCGCCGAGATCGGCGTCAGTGTGATGGAGGCGTTACGAACCCCGCTGGAGGACGGCGAGATTCGGCTGGCTCGCCGCGATGGCGTCGCGCGTTACCCGGCGCGGTTCCAACTGGTGCTGGCCGCCAACCCGTGTCCGTGTGCGCCAGCCGACCCGCGGGACTGCATCTGCCCGGGACAGGGCAAGCGGCGCTACCTGGGCAAGTTGTCCGGCCCGCTGCTGGATCGGGTAGACCTCGTCGTGGAGATGCACGCACAGCGCGCAGGCGCGTTCAACGACCAAGGGGGCGAGTCCACCGCTGCCGTCTGTGCACGGGTCGCGACAGCGCGTGAAGCCGCAGTGGAACGGTGGCGGTCGCATGGCATCCGCACCAATGCCGAGGTCAGTGGATCGTTGCTGCGCAAGGAATTCCGGCTTGCCAAGACGGTGATGAAGCCGCTGAGCGACGCTCTGGACAGGAAACAGGTCAGCATGCGAGGCGCCGATCGCAGTCTGCGGGTGGCGTGGACCCTTGCGGACCTGGCCGGACGAACGTCGCCCGCACTGGAGGACGTGTGCACAGCGTTGAGCTTCCGACAGAGTGGGGGAGCGCGATGACCGATCAGCTTCGACGTGCGTGGGCGTATCTGTCGCGGGTCGCGGAGCCGCCGTGTCCCGAGCTGAGGGCGTTGGTACGACGAGTCGGCCCGGTGGGGGCAGCCGAACGTGTGCGCACCGGCGATGTCGACGACGAGATCGCGCGCCGGGTCGAGGCGAGACGTCACATCGATTGTGCAGCAAAAGATCTGGAAATCCTCGATCGTATCGGAGGACGGTTGATCACCGCCGACGATGAGGAATGGCCGTGGTTGGCCTTCGGTTCGTTCGCCGGTGCGGGCGACCGGCTGAGGCCGCAAGCGCACGAACCGATGGTTCTGTGGGCGGCAGGGCCGGCACGCCTGGACGAGGTCGCCGAACGCGCGGCTGCACTCGTCGGCACGCGGGCAGCCACGGCCTACGGCGAGTT
>CAZOIX010001188.1:0-1509 GCA_964579685.1 uncultured Mycobacterium sp. | reverse complement strand
TTCCCCAACCACGAGGCCAATCCGCTGGACCCGGCGAACCTGGTCGACCTGCAGGCCTACGTGCTGGGCACCGGCGCTGATATCGGATTGGCGTTCGACGGCGATGCCGACCGGTGCTTCGTGGTGGACGAGAAGGGCAGGCCGGTCTCGCCTTCGGCGGTGACGGCGCTGGTCGCCTCTCGGGAGCTGGGTCGTGAGATCGGCGCGACCGTGATCCACAACTTGATCACCTCCCGGGCGGTCCCCGAACTCGTGATCGAGCGTGGGGGCACGCCCTTCCGCTCGCGCGTCGGGCATTCCTACATCAAGGCCCTGATGGCCGAAACCGGCGCGATCTTCGGCGGAGAACATTCGGCGCACTACTACTTCCGCGACTTCTGGGGCGCCGACTCCGGCATGCTGGCGGCCTTGCACGTGCTGTCGGCGCTGGGCGAGCAGAATCGACCGCTGTCCGAGCTGATGGCCGACTACCACCGCTACGAGGCTTCCGGTGAAGTGAATTTCACCGTCACCGACGCCGAAGCGTGCATCGACTCGGTGTTGTCGTTGTTCGGTCCCCGGATCCACTCGATCGACCACCTCGACGGTGTGACGGTCGATCTGGGCGACGGATCGTGGTTCAACGTGCGGATGTCCAACACCGAGCCACTGCTGCGGCTCAATGTCGAAGCGCGGACCACCGAGGAAGTCGACGACATCGTCGCGCAGGTTTCCCAAGCATTCAAAGGTGCGATGTCCCCGGAATCCGGGGCGGCCTCGTGAACGCCACGGATTCGATCGTCGACCTCGATGACGTCGACGGACTGCTCACCGCCGACCGTGACGGTTCACTGCGTGCGGCGGCAATGGCCGGTGCCCAGGTGCGTGCGACCGCTGCGGCACTCGCCGAGGGGCAACTGGATCAGCTGGCAAGCGACGATCCGCCCCGGACCGTGATCTGGGTGGGAGGCCGTGGAAACGCCGAAACGGCAGGCTCGTTGTTGGCGGCGGCGCTGGGCGGCTCGGTGGCTGCGCCGATCGTCGTCGCCCCCGAGGTGCCACCGTGGATCGGCGCCCTGGACGTGCTGATCGTCGCGGGTGACGACCCCGGGGACCCCGCGCTGGTGTCCGCCGCGGCGACCGGGGTGCGTCGCGGCGCTCGCGTCGTCGTGGTCGCCCCGTATGAGGGACCGTTGCGGGACGCCACCGCGGGGCGGTCTGTGGCGCTGGCGCCACGGGTATGGGTACCCGACGAGTTCGGCTTCTCCCGTTATCTGGCCGCCGGCCTGGCGACACTTCACGTGGTCGACCCAGGGGTGCGGGTGGATCTGTCCGCACTCGCTGACGAGTTGGACGCGGAAGCGTTGCGAAACAGCGCCGGGCGTGAAGTGTTCACGAATCCGGCGAAGTCGTTGGCGGAGCGGATGTCTGGCTCTGAGATCGTCATCGCGGGTGACAACGCGGCCACGCGGGTGTTGGCCCGACACGTCGCCGCCGGCATGTTGCGGGTCGCTCACCGCACGGCGGCCG
>CAZOIX010001187.1:0-1509 GCA_964579685.1 uncultured Mycobacterium sp. | reverse complement strand
GTATCGATCTGCGCGAAGCCGGCGGTGGCTGGCGGATGTACACCCGGGCACGGTTCGCGCCCTACGTGGAACGACTGCTGCTCGACGGAGCGCGATCCAAGCTGACGCGGGCGGCGCTCGAGACACTGGCAGTGGTGGCCTACCGCCAGCCCGTCACGCGGGCACGGGTCAGCGCCGTGCGTGGTGTCAACGTCGATGCGGTGATCCGCACGCTGCTGGCACGCGGGCTGGTCACCGAAGCCGGCGTCGACCCCGACTCCGGAGCGGTGACGTTCGCGACCACCGAGTTGTTCCTCGAGCGACTCGGGTTGACCTCGCTGGCCGACCTTCCGGATATCGCGCCGCTGCTACCCGACGTCGATGTGATCGACGATCTGAGCGAGTCGCTTTCCGACGAGCCCCGTTTCATGAAGCTCAGCGGTGCTCCGGCCGCGGAGACGCCGATGTCATTCGATGTGGACAAAGACGCGGATGGCTGACCCGGAAGGTGTTCGGTTACAGAAGGTGTTGTCGCAGGCCGGGATTGCGTCACGCCGGGTCGCCGAGAAAATGATCCTCGACGGCCGGGTGGAGGTCGACGATCGGGTCGTGACCGAGCTCGGTACCCGGGTGGATCCCGACGTTTCGGTGATCAGGGTCGACGGTGCGCGGATCACCGTCGACGAGACGCTGGTGCACCTGGCGATCAACAAGCCGAAAGGTATGCACTCCACGATGTCTGACGACCGGGGCCGCCCGTGTGTCGGCGACCTCGTCGAGCACCGGGTTCGGGGGAACAAGAAGCTGTTTCACGTCGGACGCCTGGACGCCGACACCGAGGGACTGATGTTGCTGACCAACGACGGTGAGCTGGCACACCGGCTGATGCATCCGTCCTACGAAGTGCCCAAGACCTATCTCGCGACCGTGGTCGGGACGGTCCCGCGCGGGCTGGGGCGCAAGCTACGCACCGGGATAGAACTGGACGACGGACCTGCACGCGTCGACGATTTCGCGGTGGTGGACACCGTGCCCGGGAAGACGCTGGTACGGGTGACGCTGCACGAGGGCCGCAAACGAATCGTGCGGCGGATGCTGGCGGCTGTCGGGTTCCCGGTGAAGGAGTTGGTGCGCACCGATATCGGCGCGGTGTCGCTGGGGGACCAGCGGCCCGGCAGTATCCGAGTGCTGAGTCAGAAGGAACTCGGTGCGTTGTACCAGGCGGTGGGCATGTGAATCCGTCGCTGGTGATCGCGATCGACGGACCGGCTGGCACCGGAAAGTCTTCGGTATCAAGGGGTTTGGCGCGCAGTTTGGGTGCGCGCTATCTCGATACCGGCGCGATGTACCGCATCGTCACCCTGGCGGTCGTGCGGGCGGGTGTCGACCTGGCCGACACGCCGGCGATCGAGTCGGCTGCGACGAATGTGCCGTTGTCGGTGGGCTACGACCCCGACGATGTCAGGGCTTACCTTGACGCCGAGGATGTTTCGCGCGAGATCCGCGGCGACGAGGTGACCAGCGCGGTAT
>CAZOIX010001186.1:0-1510 GCA_964579685.1 uncultured Mycobacterium sp. | reverse complement strand
CGCGAACTCGCTCGAGAAGCCGCTCGGCGCCGTCCACATGGGCCTCATCTACGTGAACCCGCAGGGTCGCGACGGTAACCCCGATCCCTTGAAGTCCGCACACGATGTGCGCGTCACCTTCGCCCGCATGGCGATGAATGACGAAGAAACCGCAGCCCTGACCGTTGGCGGCCACACCGTCGGCAAGGCGCACGGCAACGGACTCGAGTCCAATCTTGGTCCTGCCCCCGAAGGCGCCGGCCTCGAAGAGCAGGGCTTTGGCTGGATGAACCACAAGACGCGGGGCGTCGGCAACCAGGCCGTCACGTCCGGCCTCGAAGGCGCGTGGACGACAAAGCCCACCGAGTGGAATGACGACTATCTCCGCCTCTTGCTCGACCACGAGTGGGAGCTGACGAAGAGCCCGGCAGGCGCTTGGCAGTGGGAGCCGGTCAACATCAAGGAAGAGGACAAGCCCGTCGATTCCGAAGACCCGTCGATCCGTCGCAATCCGATCATGACCGACGCCGACATGGCGATGAAGATGGACCCGGACTACCGCAAGATCATCGAGAAGTTCCGCTCGGACTTCGACTACTTCTCGGAGACCTTCGCGCGCGCCTGGTTCAAGCTGACCCACCGCGACATGGGCCCCAAGGTCCGTTACCTCGGTCCGGAAGTCCCGTCCGAGGACCTGATCTGGCAGGACCCTGTACCGGTCGGCTCGACGAGCTATGACGTCGACTCCGTCAAGGCGAAGATCGCAGCCGCCGGCCTCTCCCTCCCGGAGATGGTCAACACGGCCTGGGATTCGGCGCGCACCTACCGTCACACCGACATGCGCGGCGGCGCCAACGGCGCCCGCATCCGCCTTGCGCCGCAGAAGGACTGGGCCGGCAACGAGCCCGACCGCCTCGCGAAAGTGCTCGGCGCGCTGGAGCCGATCGCGAAGGAAACCGGCGCCTCGATCGCGGACGTCATCGTCCTCGCGGGCAATCTCGGCGTCGAACAGGCGGCCAAGGCGGCGGGCTTTGACGTCAAGGTCCCCTTCAAGCCGGGCCGCGGCGACGCCACCGACGAAATGACCGACGCGGACTCGTTCGAAGCGCTCGAACCGATCGCCGACGGCTACCGCAACTGGCTGAAGGAGACCTACGACGTCAGCGCCGAGGAACTCCTCCTCGACCGCACCCACCTCATGGGTCTAACGGCCCCCGAGATGACGGCGCTCATCGGCGGCATGCGCGTCATGGGAACCAACCATGGCGGTACAAAGCACGGCGTGTTCACCGACAATGTCGGCGCGCTGAGCACGGACTTCTTCGTCAACCTGACGGACATGGCCTACAAGTGGACGCCGAAAGGGGATGGCACGTACGACATCCAGGACCGCAAGTCCGGAGCGACGAAATGGACCGCCACGCGCGTCGATCTGGTGTTCGGCTCCAACTCGATCCTGCTCGCCTATGCAGAGTTCTACGCACAGGACGACAACAAGGAGAAGTTCGTGAATGACTTAGTCGCCGCCTGG
>CAZOIX010001185.1:712-1511 GCA_964579685.1 uncultured Mycobacterium sp. | reverse complement strand
GGTTGCGCAGGCTGAGCACCGCCGATTGAGCGACCGCGGCCGAGACGGTTCGTCCTCCGCCGGCGGCGGCGCGTTGCCCGCGCCAGCCACGAGTGCGATTCCACACCAGGTAGCCCTCCACGCAAGCGCGGTCCAGCCCGCCCAAGCAGGTGATCGTGGGGTGGTGAGCAGTGAGGTATTCGGCGAACGGCAGCAGGTCATTGATCAGTGATTCCACCGACTTTGGGCGCAGCACCGCCGCACGCACCCGGACGTAGCGCACCAAGCTGTCGCGGATCGGCTCGGCCATCACCACCTCGGTGAAGCGCTGCTCGAGGCTGCGCGCCCAGACTCGCCGCCGCGGTGCGGTATCAACCACGCGGGTCTCGAACAGCAGTCGGCGCAGGCTGGCCAGCCGCGCCCGGTAGGCCCGCCGTGACGTCGACGGGATGGTGCTCACCGACAGCGCGGCATCGAAGTCCGCGAGCGTCTGCTCGGTGAGGTCGGCGATCAGCCCGCCACGGCAGGCCAGCATCACCGCCAGGCACTCGCCGAGCACCGTCTCGACCCAGGAACCCGTCCAGCCCAGCCGATGGCCCGCATCCCGCATGGTCGCGAACCCGGCTGGGTCCCGCGCCTCGACCGCGGCGCCGAGCCCGGTCAGCTGCTTGACGGCGGCCAGCTCGACATCCAACCGGACTCGGTCGCCGCCGATCGCGTAGCACAGCAGCGGCCACGCCCCGACCGAGCGGAGTTCGGTGACCCGATGGCGGGTGCCATCCCGCCGCACGTCACCCTGCTGCCGCCGACCGCCGTCGCC
>CAZOIX010001185.1:0-702 GCA_964579685.1 uncultured Mycobacterium sp. | reverse complement strand
GTTCGGTGACCCGCGCGGTGACGGGCAGCGTCATCCACGCAGCGAGGTTCGGATTGCGGGATAGGAACGCCCGGGCGATGCGGGTCCGGTCGCGAACCGCCCGATTACTGAGACCCAGACCTGCGACGTAGTCGAGGTAGTCGCCCAGCAGCGCGTCGGCGTCGACACGGCAATCGACCACAGGCGCAGTCATCGCGCTGCTCCCGCCAACGTCGCACGCGCGGCGCCGTACTCGGCGGCCAACTGCTCAACCGATAGGTGCACGTAGCGGGCAGTGGTCTCCGGTGAGGTATGCCCCATCAACGCCCGCAATGCAAGCAGATCGATTCCCGCCGAGGCTAACTCGGTCCCGTAGGTATGCCGTAGCCGATGCGGACGCACCCGCGTAGCGCCAGACAGATCTCGATGGCGGCGGAACAAGCTGCGCAGCCCGGCTTCGCTGACCGGCCCGCCAGCGGTCAGGCCGCGCAGCACGACGAAGCACTGCGGTGTCGCCAACCCGGGCGAACGCTCCCACCGCAGATAGGCAGCCACCTCAGTGAAGAACGCCGCATCCACCGGCACGTGGCGTTCTTTGCGGCCCTTACCGATCACCCGCAGCCGTCGCCGGCCCATATCGACATCGGCGAGCAGCAGACCCCGCACCTCCGCCGAGCGCAGCCCACCCAACAGCATCGCCAACACGATCGCCCGGTCCCGATG
>CAZOIX010001184.1:0-1516 GCA_964579685.1 uncultured Mycobacterium sp. | reverse complement strand
CATCTGCTTTGCCGCGAGACGCACTCCGAGATCGCTGGCGGGAAATGCGTCGGGGTCGCCGAGCCCACGCATCGCGATGACCTCCGCGGTCCACGGTCCGATGCCGGGCAATTCCATCAGCTGCGCACGGGCGCGGTCCCAGTCGCATCCGGCGTCCAACACGACGTCCCCGTGGGCCAGTGCACTGATCAAAGTGATCAGTGACCGTTGGCGGGACTTCGGAAAAGCGAGGTGCACCGGGTCGATCTCGGCGAGGTCCCCTACCGTCGGGAATACGTGAGTGAGTCCACCGCCGGCGTCGGCGACCGGGTGACCATAGGCCGTGACAATGCGGTGGGCGTGGGTTCGCGCCGCTTTGATCGACACCTGCTGGCCGAGCACAACGCGTAGCGCCAGCTCCTGCTCGTCGACGGTCCGCGGTATCCGCTGCCCTGGCGCTTTGGCGACAAGCACACTGAGGTCCGGGTCGGCGCCGAGTGATTCGACGACAGCCTCCGGGTCCGCATCGAGGTCGAGCAGGCGGCGGCATCGCGCGATGGCCGCAGCCAGATCGCGGAAGTCATCCAGCGTGATCTCGCACTGCACATGGTCGGGTTGTGGTGTGAGACTGACGATTCCGTTGCCATTGGCTAGTCTCAACGTGCGGCGGTATCTGCCGGCACGTACCTCTTCGACGCCGGGTACCGCGCTGGCCGCAAGGTGACCAAACAACCCGTCGTAGGCAAACGGCACACGCACCGGTAGGCGCAGGGACAGGGCGCCGGCGGCGCCCTCGCCACCACCGAACTTCGAACGCGCACGTCGCCGCAAAGCGGTCGGAGTCAGATCGCACACTGCTCGCACCGTGTCGTTGAACTGGCGGATGCTGGAGAAGCCGGCCGCGAAGGCGACGTCGCTGAACGGCAATTCGGTGGTCTCGATGAGTATGCGGGCGGTCTGTGCCCGTTGCGCTCGGGCCAGCGCGAGGGGATTGGCGCCGACCTCCGCCTGCAATAGCCGCTCGAGCTGGCGCGTGGTGTATCCGACGCGACTGGCAAGGCCGGTGACACCCTCGCGGTCGACGGTGCCGTCGCTGATGAGCCGCATCGCCCTGGCGACCACGTCACCGCGCACATTCCACTGTGGCGATCCCGGCGAGGCGTCGGGGCGGCAGCGCTTGCAGGCGCGAAAGCCTGCCTTCTGTGCCGCCGCCGCCGTCGGATAGAACCGCATGTTGCGGGCGTACGGTGGGCGGACTGGACAGCTTGGCCTGCAGTAGATCTTCGTGGTCAGCACGGCGGTGACGAACCAACCGTCGAACCGCGCGTCCTTGGACTGGACGGCCCGGTAACAGCGGTCGAAATCGTCGTGCACATCCCAAACGATTACACGTACCCACCGACATCACTAGCGGAAAAACGACATCGTCGTGGGTCGGACCGTCGGGTCGCCGATCTCGAGGCCCTAACGATCTCGTCACCTGTCGGCATCGTCGCTCGCGCGACAGACCCGGATCGTGCTCAGGTGGATGGCGATG
>CAZOIX010001183.1:0-1525 GCA_964579685.1 uncultured Mycobacterium sp. | reverse complement strand
TGCTCGACGTCGCGCACGCCAACGGCCGAGGTGTCTTCGTCCTCGCCGCGACCTCCAACCCCGAGGGCGCCACCGTCCAACTCGCTGTGGCCGGTGGGCAGACCGTTGCGCAGTCCATCGTCGACGCGGCGTCGGCGGTCAACCGTGACCGCTCGCCCGAGCCCGGCTCGGTCGGCGTGGTCGTCGGTGCCACGCTCGCCGATCCGCCGGATGTCAGCGCTCTCGGCGGCCCGGTCCTGGTCCCCGGTGTGGGGGCCCAGGGAGGGCGACCGGAGGCGCTGGGTGGCCTCGGCGGCGCCAGGGCAGGCCAATTGCTTCCCGCGGTGTCGCGAGAGGTGCTTCGCGCCGGGCCCGACGCCGACGCCGTACGTGCCGCGGCGGAGAAGTTCCGCGATGCGGTGGCTTACCTCTCATGAATGGCTGAACCAGCGACTAGCGCCCAGGTTTTCGCGGTAGCAGTCGCGTTAGTCCCACGATCGTCACGACACCAGCCACACCGAGCACCCCGAGCAGTATCAGCCAGGTCACGTTGCCGCGGTCGCGCGTGCGGTAGATGACTTGCTGGAACGGGGTATCCGAGGGCGCCTGCTCGAATACGTAGTCGCCGTCGATCGCCGCCGGGTCGAGGATCGTGTTCTTCCATCTCGTCAGAAATGCTCCGTCGCCGACGTAATCCGCCAGGGCCGGGGAATCGCCCGGCCCGATGCGCCCGGCGTACTCCAGGGACGGTGCCTCGTCGGCGACGGGTACTGCCGACGGATCCATTCGATGCTCGGCCAGCACATAAAGATCGATGTACTGCGGAATCGTCGCAGCGCGCGACAGCCGCATGGGGTAGACGACGGTGTCGGAGGCGAACGACAGCCGTAACGGCTGAAGAGCTCCCGTCAGCGAGCCGCCCGCTTCGGCCGGAACCAGTTGAACCGCGACGATCTCCCAGCCGTCGGCGACGTACGGCGCCAGGTTGTGGTCCAGTCCGTCCGGATGCGGAAATCCATTGTCTTTCAACCAATTTGCCAGTGCAGTGGGGTCGTCGGCCGCGAGCCGGGTGACGTCGAACGGTCCGAGACGCTGGCGGCCGAGCACGTTGACCGCTGAAGCCGGTGCTCCCGCCGTGTCAGGCGGCGCCCCGGCCCACACCAGCCAGGGAATGGTCGGCCACCATGAGTCGCGGTATTCGATGCGCGGTGCGGTGAGCGTGCCGAGTTGCTCGAAAACCGCGGTGTCGCCAAGGGTGATGCGGGCCGCCGACGGCACCGGCATCACCCACGCGGCCTTGTCCGAACTGCCGGTCACCGACAACGACATCAGGATGTCCTCGGTGCTGCCGTCCCAGGCGATGAGCGCACGCTCGTCGGCGACCGAGGAACCGGGGTTCTCGGGGACGTAGGCGCCGCAGCCGCAGGCCCACGCCGGGCTCGCCAGGTGGACCAGCGCTGCCCCGGCCAACAACACGAGCACCACCGCAACCGACCGACAGGCGCGTACGACCACGACGACCTCCTCCCGGCGAATCTTATTTTGT
>CAZOIX010001182.1:0-1528 GCA_964579685.1 uncultured Mycobacterium sp. | reverse complement strand
CTTCTATATCGTGTCCACAGCCGTGATTCTGGGCGGGAGGGTGACATGGAGGGCACGCCGTTCGGTCGGTACCGCCTGATCGAGTTGCTCGGTCGCGGCGGCATGGGCGAGGTGTGGCGTGCGATCGACACCGAGACCAACAACCGCACGGTGGCGATCAAACTGCTGGCCCCGCAGCTGGCGGAGGACGAGACGTTCGTCCAGCGGTTCCGGCGCGAAGCCGATGCGGCTGCGCGGCTGAGCAATCCGCACATCATTCCGATCCACAACTACGGCGAGATTGACGGCCGGCTCTATGTCGACATGCGGCTGGTCGAGGGCCGCGACCTGGAGGAGCTGCTGGCCGCCGGGCCGCTGCCGCCCGCGCGGGCGGTCGAGATCATCGGGCAGATCGCCAAGGCGCTGCAGGCGGCGCATCGTGTCGGGCTGGTGCACCGCGACGTCAAACCGTCGAACATCCTGGTCGACCAGGACGACTACGCGTATCTGATCGACTTCGGCATCGCCAGCGATGTCACGGCGGCCAAGCTGACCAGGACCGGCATGCTCATCGGCACGTTGGCGTACATGGCGCCGGAACGGTTCACCTCGGGAAGTGCCGACGCCGGCGCCGACGTCTACTCGCTGGCGTGTGTCCTGCACGAGTGCCTCACCGGGACGCAGCCCTACCCCGGCGACAGCGCCGAACAACAGATCTCCGGACATCTGACGCTCGACCCGCCGAAGCCCTCCCGGGTGAACCGGACGATCCCCGAAGCGTTCGACGCGGTGATCGCCCGGGGGATGGCCAAGAATCCGGCGACGCGGTTCGCGTCGGCGGGCGAGCTCGCCATGGCGGCCCGTGCGGTGGCGGGCTCGCCCCCGGCGCCGCCTGTGCCGCCGGCCATCCATCAGGTCCCCTCGGACTGGAGTCCGCCGCCTGCCTATCCGCCGCAGGGTCAGCCGGAGCGGGCGTCCAGGCGTGGGCCGCTGCTGCTGGCGGCCGCGGCGGTGGTGACGCTCGGTGCCGCCGCCTTGATCGCGGGTTACCTGATCACGCGCGGCGACGACGGGGCAGCGCTTACTCCGGCGCCGTTCAGCGGCACCGACAGGACGACGACGGGCTCGTCGCGGACGGTGGGATCGACGACGAACTCCCGCGTGCCGGCGTCGTTGCCGGGCACCGACAGGCAAGGCTTCCTCGACTACCCCGGGGCGCGATGCAACCCCGAAAGCGCACCGGCGGTGATGGCGCGCACGACGGCGTCGGTCCTGGTGATCTGCGAAATCAATCCTGCGACTTACTATTACCGCGGCGTCCGGCTCAGCGACGGCGCCGGTATCGAGCTGGCGAACGTCGTGCGGTCCTCGGGCGGATTCGACGTCACCAACCCGACCGACGGCACCCGGTACCAGGTGCGGCCCGACGGGCTGTCGATCACCACGCCGGAGGGTGAGGTCTTCACCGAGCCGATGACGCAGTACTCGGCGGCCGGGTGAGCATGTAGTACACGTCGACCCCCGACAACATCTACGCTGGCGCCATGGC
>CAZOIX010001181.1:984-1528 GCA_964579685.1 uncultured Mycobacterium sp. | reverse complement strand
ACGTTGGTCTCGAGCTCGCGCATTAAGCGATCGCGCAGTTGACGCGCGGTAACAAAGTCGCCTTCCTGTCCAGCAAACGGCGAATCGTTAACGCAGAAGGTCATCTGCAATGTCGGTTCGTCTACCTTAATCAGCGGCAGCGCCTGTGGCTCATTGGGGCAGGTAATCGTTTCACCGATATTGGCATCGGCAAAACCAGCAACGGCAACGATCTGTCCGGCAGAGGCTTGTTCAATTTCAATTCGCTGTAGACCTTCAAAGCCCATCAGCTTGGTGATTTTACCCTTGGTGATGCTGCTGTCTTCTTTGACAAGCGCAGCTTGCTGACTAGCGTTAATCGTGCCGTTGTGAATCCGGCCAATGACGATCCGGCCTAAGTATTCTGAATAGTCCAGTGTGGTGACCTGAAGCTGGAGCGGCTTTTCTGGATCTCCG
Source organism: uncultured Mycobacterium sp. (assembly GCA_964579685.1). Lineage (GTDB taxonomy): Bacteria > Actinomycetota > Actinomycetes > Mycobacteriales > Mycobacteriaceae > Mycobacterium. The sequence goes on along the minus strand of CAZOIX010001181.1, from coordinate 1,093 downwards.
ACTGGCGGCGGAACGTGATCCAGGATGGCTCCAAACAGAGGCCGCATGTCTTCGCTTTCATCGTCCAGATCGCTCTTGGCAAATCCAGCCAGGCCAGAAGCGAACAGAT
>CAZOIX010001181.1:0-974 GCA_964579685.1 uncultured Mycobacterium sp. | reverse complement strand
GATAAGGAAACTCGCACTGATCGTCATCAGCAACGAGTTCTAAGAACAGATCGAGTACCTTATCGATCGCGCCGTAGTGATCAGCCTGGGGACGGTCAATCTTATTGACAACGACGATGGGGCGTAGACCTTTTTCCAGTGCCTTACGCAGAACGAAGCGCGTTTGCGGCATGGGGCCTTCGTTGGCATCGACGATCAGCAGACAGCCATCGACCATGCCCAATACCCGCTCAACTTCACCACCGAAGTCGGCGTGGCCAGGGGTATCCACAATGTTAATCAGCGTGTCTCCGTAGCGAACCGCTGTATTTTTGGACAAGATGGTGATGCCCCGTTCCCGCTCTAGGTCGTTGGAGTCCATGACGCAGTCCGGGATGTCCTCGCCCTCGCGAAAGATGCCAGACTGCTTCAGCAGTGCATCGACAAGCGTGGTCTTACCGTGGTCAACGTGGGCGATGATGGCAACGTTACGGATAGGTAGCGTCATGGCAAATTAGAGATCCGTTTTATAGTAGTGAACGTGCTGCTGCCGAGGGGCAGCATGGGGTTTATTTTGTTGAGAGTGAACGATACGGCGGAGAAAATCTCTGTCTAACAGTCCGCCTGTCAGAGACAAAAAAGCCTTTTTGCTTTATACCGGAATCGTATAGATAAATTAAGAGATCGGCGAGACCGTCGCGAACGGTGTCTACTCCCAAACAAATGTAAACAAGCCTTAATAAGTCTAGCGTACCCACTTGCTGATTGATCAGAAACGTGCTCGGAATTTGTTAGGAAGGTTTTGAGGGTAGACGACTTTCGCCAATGTTGTTGCCGTACCAAATCATCAGTGGGCCTGCGCTAACGCCATGTAGCACGATGGAAATTAGAACGGTTAAATAAGTAATCCAGCGCAGCTCACCTGCGATCGCACTTGGTAAACCGTGGCTGATGGCATAGGACACATAGTAAATGGAGCCAATACCGCGAATGCC
>CAZOIX010001180.1:0-1530 GCA_964579685.1 uncultured Mycobacterium sp. | reverse complement strand
TGATCAGCAGGCTGACCCAGGTGATGCCCCCGCCCGACCCAGATGACCGGTCGAGACCGTCGGCCGCCGCCACGGCCGCCCCGGCCCAGTCGTCTTGGCGCAGGGCGGGCTCGATGTCGTTGCGCCGCACACTGTCCACCCGGCTGGAGCTGAGTTCCGTCGCGCTGTCGGGCACCAGGAAGGCATAGGACCGGTCGACGGTGGCCACCGCGAGGAGCGCGTCGAAATCGCCCAGGTCGCTGGCCTGCATGGTGTTTCGTGCCCAGGTCTGCGCCGACTGGCCGGAGAACGATTCGACGTAGACCACCCACAACCGGGTCTTGCGGTTGGCATAGAGGTCGTCGATCGCCGACGTCACCCGTGCCCGGTCGGCGGCGTTGAGGACGCCGGCGTTGTCGGTGACGTAGCCGGACAGTCGGAACGGTGGCTCGGCACCGGCGGGCGGCGATAGCAGGAGACCAGCGGTGAGCACCACGGTCGCGATGCAGAGGAGACGGGCGAGACGCATGATCGCCAATCTAATGTGCGGCGCGGTCGGCACGGTGACTGCTGGCAGACTGTGCGGCGGTGGCAGCGAATCACGATCATCCCTACAACGAGTTCGACCACGAGCGCATGGTGGTCGAACCGCGGAAGGGCGCCGCGCTGCCGGGCACCGACACCGAACACCGCACGGACTTCGCCAGGGACAGGGCCAGGGTGCTGCACTGCGCTGCCCTGCGCCGGCTGGCCGACAAGACCCAGGTGGTCGGTCCTCGCCAGGGTGACACTCCCCGCACCCGGTTGACCCATTCCCTGGAGGTCGCCCAGATCGGGCGCGGGATGGCGATCGGACTGGGCTGCGATCCCGACCTGGTCGACATGGCCGGGCTGGCCCATGACATCGGGCACCCGCCATACGGCCACAACGGCGAACGTGCGCTCGACGAGATCGCCACCGACCACGGCGGCTTCGAGGGCAACGCCCAGAACTTCCGCATCCTTACCCGGCTGGAGCCCAAAGTCCTTGATCCTCATGGGCACAGTGCCGGTTTGAACCTCACCCGCGCCGCGCTGGACGCGGTGACCAAGTATCCGTGGCGCCGGGATGGGCGGCAGCGCAAGTTCGGCTTCTACACCGACGACGCGAGCGCCGCGGACTGGGTCCGGTCGGGCGCACCCGTCGAACGGCCCTGTCTGGAGGCGCAGATCATGGACTGGGCCGACGACGTGGCCTATTCGGTGCACGACGTCGAGGACGGCGTCGTCTCCGGCCGCATCGACTTGCGGGTGCTGGCCGACGACGACGCGGCCGCCGAGCTGGGACGCCTCGGCGAATCGGGCGGCATGGGTGGGGGGCTGCGCGCCGACGATCTGGTGGCCGCCGCCGGTCGGCTGTCGAACCTGCCCGTCGTCGCCGCCGTCGGGGTCGATCCGATCTGGTTCGGCGTCTTCGTCGTCCTGATGTGCGAACTGGGAATGATCACACCGCCGGTAGGCATGAATCTCTATGTGGTCCAGGGCGTTCGCAAGGACGGCGGTCCCTTTACC
>CAZOIX010001179.1:0-1533 GCA_964579685.1 uncultured Mycobacterium sp. | reverse complement strand
GATGCATCGGATCTGCATCGACACCGCCGTGAGACTCGACACGCACAGCAGCAACACCACGACAAGGGCCGCGATGCCGAACGCCGCCTCGACCGTGGCACCGCCGACCTCGGCGCCTAGACGTCGGTGTTCAACGCCCGGGTGATGATCTTGGTCAAGGCGCTGACGATCGAGTCGCCCGTCACCACGGTGTACAAGATGGCGCCGAACGCCGCCGCCGCGATCGTCCCGATCGCGTATTCGACGGTGGACATGCCGCTTTCGTCCACCAACAGCAGGCTCAGTCTCGTCTGGACACAGCGCATCTCCCCTGCGACTGCACGAGCCCATTTGCGTATCAATCGATTTCCCCCAATCACTGGTCACAACACCCCGGAACGGAGCACGTCGCCGGCCAGCCCCGCCACGACCGGCACGATGCCCAGGCACACGAACGCAGGCAGGTAACACAGCCCCAGCGGTCCGGCGATCAGGACCGACGCACGTTCGGCCGCCGCGCGTGCGGTGTCCGCGGCGCCGTCGCGCACCTGCGAGGCCAGTTCGGCGACCCCGTCGGCGAGCGCGGCGCCCGAAGCCGCCGAACGACGCGCCAGACGAAGCAGCGCTTCCGCGTGGTCGTCCCGGTGCAGCGCGGTACCCGACCACGCCGATGCCGGATCGGCGCCGAGGGCCAGCAGGTGAGCGGCCCGACTCAGGATCTGGGCCAGGTGTGCCGGCGCGGATGGCGCCACCGCAGCAGCGGCGGTCGACACCGCCATTCCGGAGCGCAGGCAGGCGGCCAGCAGCTCGAGTGTCGACGCCGTGGCCAGCGGATCGCCGGCCGGGGCGGCATGCCGTTGTGATTCGCGTACCGCGAGACCGGCCCAGGCCTGTAGCCGGCCTCGTGACCGGTGCGGGCCCAGCAGCGCCGCAGCGGCCAATAGGATTGCAGCGCAGGTCATCTCAAGACCCCGCCGATGATTCGATCGCACCACAGCAGACCGCCACAGGCCAGCAGCACCCCGGTGACCAACAGCCATTCACCGAATCCCCCTGAGAGCAGGAAGCTCAACGGATCGGCGCCGATCAGCTGACCGAGTCCGATACCGACCAGCGGAAGACCTGCCAGCACCGCGGCAGTGGTGCGCGCTCCGGCCATACCGGCTTCGACGCGCGCGAAGAACCGTTCCCGCTCGACCAGATCCCGCTGCGCGGCCTGCATCAGAGCCCCGAAGGCCAGGCCATGCGTCTGCGCAAGATGCCAGCACACCGCGATCCGCTCCCACTGGCCGGACAGCGACGAGCGGTGTGCCACGCCGAGCAGGCCCGCGGCGACGTCGGCGCCCAGCCGGGCCCGCGCCACCACCGTCTTCAACGGCGCTGCGACCACCTCGTCGACATCATCGGCGGCGGCTTCGAGTGCGGCAACGGGGTGGGCTCCGACACGCAATTCACCAACCAGGACCTCCAGCGCACCACGCAGCGCGGCGCCTTCCACCACGCGGGCACGCCACCGGCCGCGGGTCCTTCGGCGGCGCTGCGCCGTCGAAGGAC
>CAZOIX010001178.1:0-1537 GCA_964579685.1 uncultured Mycobacterium sp. | reverse complement strand
ACTGGCGATCAGTGGAGAGGTACCCCGGTCGTGGGAGGGCATGGGCGGGTTCCAGGATGCGTCCGGCGCGGCGATCGACGACATTGCGGTGCTGCGGGGGGTGACCGGGCTTTCGGTGTCGCTATCGTCGCCCGCGGTCGTGCCCCATCATCTGCGTCACGCGGTGACACTTGCCCTCACCGAGCGCATGCCGACCCACCTCTCGGTGCCGGTGGACGTGCAGCGCGGCGACATCGATGCGTCGTGGCAACCGCTCGAGCGCGATCTGTTCTCGCCCGCGACCCTCGACGAGCGTTCGTTGGCGGCGCTGTCAGCAGCGCTGGCCAAGCCAGACCACCAACGAATCGTGATCCTCGCCGGTCCCGGAGTGCTCTACGCGCATGGCACCGAGCAGCTACGGTCATTCGCCGAACGCTTCGACATACCGGTGGCGACCACGCTGTCCGGAAAAGGAGCCATCGAGGAGACCCATCCGCTCGCGCTGGGCGTGTTCGGATACGGCGGGTCGCGGTGGGCGACCGATGCGATCCTCTCCACCGATGTCGACGTGCTGATCGTCATCGGCTCTGGCTTGTCCCAGCGCGACACCCTGCAATGGGACCCGGCGATGCTACCGACCAAGGCGATGGCGCACATCGACCCCGACCCGCTGCGGATCGGACGCACGTGGCCGGCCGAGCATGCCGTCGTCGCCAACCCGGCAACAGCGCTTGACTGGCTTCTCCAGTTCGCCGATGCCGCGGCCCTCGACACCGGCCGGCCAGCGCGTCGATCGTTTCTCGATGCCGTGCGCGGGCGAGGGTCGCGGGTGCTCGAGCCGCAGGACACCAGTAGCGATGCCGTCCCGATGCATCCCGCGCGCGTCGTCACCGAGCTGCGTGAAGCGTTCGGAGACGATGCGGTGCTGTGTGTCGACTCCGGCGCACACCGTGCCTGGTTCGCCGAGTATTGGGACGTGCGGCAGGTGAGCACTCACTTCTCACTGACCAATCTCGGCCCGATGGGCGGCGCGATTCCCCTCGGCATCGGGGTGCAACTCGCCCGGCCGCATCAGCCGGTGCTGGTGGCCACCGGCGACGGCTGCATGCTGATGCACGGCATGGAGTTGCACACCGCGGCGCGCGAGGGCATCCCGATCATCGTCGCGGTGATGAACAACGCCGCCTACGGCAACATCTACTACCGGGCCCACGCGATGGGTCCGGGACCGGAGCGTCTCACCGACATTCCGGGCATGGATTGGGTGGCGTTCGCTCGCTCGGTGGGCGCGGACGGCGAGCGGGTCGAGCAGCCGGGCGACATCGGAGCCGCCGTGGGCCGTGCTCTCGCCGCTGCGGGCCCCTATCTGCTGGACCTCGCCATCGACAAGACCTATCCGACCCCGGTCGGCCCGTGGCGCGAACGCCAACGCGAATGGGAGGACAACGAGTAATGGCACCACTGCCGGATCCGACCGACCTCCTGGACGGAGGCGACAAGGCCATCTTCGACCACATGGCATCGGCGCGCGCCCACGCCGAAGGCCGCGCCCATGTCG
>CAZOIX010001177.1:0-1545 GCA_964579685.1 uncultured Mycobacterium sp. | reverse complement strand
CACCTGTTCCGTTGGCGGCCAACTTGTTCGCGGTCGAGGCGGTGCTGCGCACCGGTGGCGAGGAACAGCGAGAGAGACTGCTCGACGGGCTCGTCAGCGGAGAGCGGATCGGCGCGTTCGCGGTCGCCGGTCCTCGCGACTGCGATCCGGCCGGGGTGCCGGTGCGGGCGCACCGTGACGGCGGGCGCACCGTACTCACCGGTGAATGCACGCCCGTCCTGCACGGCCAGGTCGCCGACGTGTTCATCGTGCCTGCGGTAGCCGACGGCTCGGTGATGTTCCACGTGGTGGAGGCTGCCGATCCCGGGGTGACCGTCGTGAATCTGACGTCGTTCGACATCACCCGGCCGGTCGCGCGGCTCGAGCTGACGCGCGCGCCCGCAGAACCACTGGCCGCATGTTCGGCCGACCGGATGAACCGTGTATTGGACGTCGCGCGGGTGCTGCTGGCCGCCGAAATGCTCGGCGGTGCCGAAGCGTGCCTCGACATGGCAGTGCAATACGCCTGCACCCGAGAGCAATTCGGCAGGCCGATCGGATCCTTTCAGGCCGTGAAGCACGCCTGCGCCGAGATGATGATCGAAATCGACGCGACTCGCGCAGCGGTGATGTACGCCGCGATGAGCGCCGGCAACGACCAGGAACTGGAGATCGCGGCTCCGTTGGCGAAGGCGCAGGCCGCCGACACCTACACCCTGTGCGCCGGTGCCGCCATCCAGGTCCACGGCGGTATCGCCTTCACCTGGGAGCACGACCTGCACCTGTTTTACCGGCGGGCCACCACCACCAAGGCGCTCTTCGGCGGAAGCACCCACCACCGCGGACTGCTCGCCGACCGAATGGGGCTGTGAACGATCACGCAATAGGAGCCAACCATGACCACGCCGCACCCGTCTGATGCCGCGTATGCGGCCGGCCCCACCGGCACTTCCCTTCTCGAGGAGACGATCGGGGCCAATTTCGAGCGCACCGCAACGGCGTACCCCGATGTGGAGGCCCTCGTCGATGTCACCAGTGGCCGGCGCTGGACCTACGCGGAACTGAATGACGAGATCGACCGCGTGGCAAGGGGATTGATGGCCCACGATATCCAGCGCGGTGACCGCGTGGGCATCTGGGCGCCCAACTGCGGCGAATGGACGATTCTGCAGTATGCGACAGCCAAGATCGGCGCGATTCTGGTGTCGGTCAATCCTGCCTACCGCACCCACGAATTGGCGTATGTGCTGCGTCAGTCCGGCGTCCGGATGCTGGTGTCAGCGACGTCGTTCAAATCCTCTGACTACCGCGGCATGGTCGGCGAGGTACGGTCCGAGGCTCGCGATCTGACCGACGTCGTCTTCCTCGGTACCGCCGATTGGGCCCACTTGCGCGCTCGGGCCGACGAGGTGTCCGCGCCCGCCCTGCGCTCACGGATGGTACGCCTGGCTCCCGCCGATCCGATCAACATCCAATACACCTCGGGCACAACCGGTTCCCCCAAAGGGGCCACTCTGTCCCACCGGAACATCCTCAACAACGGCTTCTTCGTCACCGAACTCATCA
>CAZOIX010001176.1:0-1545 GCA_964579685.1 uncultured Mycobacterium sp. | reverse complement strand
TGTGCTACCGCAGGCGCGGGCACAACGAGGGCGACGACCCGTCGATGACGCAGCCGTACATGTACGACGTGATCGACACCAAGCGCGGATCGCGAAAGACGTACACAGAAGCGCTGATCGGCCGCGGCGACATCTCGATGAAAGAGGCCGAGGACGCACTGCGCGACTACCAGGGGCAGCTCGAGCGGGTGTTCAACGAGGTCCGTGAACTCGAAAAGCACGAGATCGCCCCGAGTTCGTCGGTGGAATCCGACCAGATGGTGCCTGCGGGGATGAACACCGCGGTGGAGAAGTCGCTGCTGGCCCGCATCGGCGATGCCCACTTGGCCTTCCCCGAGGGCTTCAACGTGCACCCACGCGTCAAACCGGTGCTGGAGAAGCGCCGTGAGATGGCGTATGAGGGCAAGGTCGACTGGGCGTTCGCCGAGTTACTGGCGCTGGGATCCTTTCTGGCCGAAGGTAAGACGATCCGGTTGTCCGGGCAGGACACCCGGCGTGGCACGTTCACCCAGCGTCACTCGGTGATCATCGACCGTTCCACCGGCAGGGAATTCACCCCGCTTCAGTTGCTCACCACCAACGCCGACGGCACCTCGACGGGCGGCAAGTTCATGGTGTACGACTCGGCGCTGTCGGAGTTCGCGGCGGTGGGCTTCGAATACGGCTATTCGGTGGGCAACCCCGACGCACTTGTGTTGTGGGAGGCGCAGTTCGGCGACTTCGTCAACGGCGCACAGTCGATCATCGACGAGTTCATTTCATCGGGCGAAGCCAAGTGGGGTCAGCTGTCCGATGTGGTGCTGTTGCTCCCGCACGGCCACGAAGGCCAGGGCCCGGACCACACGTCCGGGCGCATCGAGAGATTCCTGCTGCTGTGGGCGGAGGGGTCGATGACGATCGCGATGCCCTCGACGCCGGCGAACTATTTCCATCTGCTGCGCAGGCACGGCCTGGACGGGATCCACCGCCCGCTGATCGTGTTCACACCGAAGTCGATGCTGCGCAACAAGGCCGCCGTCAGCGACCTTCGCGAGTTCACCGAGATGAAGTTCCGCTCGGTGATCGAGGAGCCCACCTACACCGAGGGCACCGGCGATCGCAGCAAGGTCAAGCGAATCCTGTTGACCAGCGGCAAGATCTATTACGAGCTGGTGGCGCGCAAGAACAAGGAAGAGCGCGACGACGTGGCGATCGTTCGGATCGAACAGCTCGCCCCACTGCCGAAACGGCGGCTCAACGAGACCTTGGAGCAGTACCCGAACGCCGAGCAGTACTTCTGGGTGCAGGAGGAGCCGGCGAACCAGGGTGCATGGCCGACATTCGGGCTGACGCTTCCCGAGGTGTGCTCGGACAAACTGTCTGGCATCACCCGGATTTCGCGGCGCGCCATGTCGGCGCCGTCGTCGGGCTCGTCGAAGGTGCACGCCGTCGAACAGCAGGAGATCATCGACGAAGCCTTCGCGCCCTAATCAACCGGACATCGCTTAACAGGTTGATCGTGTTCACCTGGTGGCTGTTGCGAAATGCCGGTGGATGTCCTTGGTG
>CAZOIX010001175.1:0-1547 GCA_964579685.1 uncultured Mycobacterium sp. | reverse complement strand
CAGTGACACGCCGTGACCCTCGGTGAGAGTCTTGGCCAGAGCGACCAGATCGGACATCTGATGCGGCGGAACGTGATACCGAACCGACATATGCAGCAGTCCGTCGTCACGCAGACCGGCGATCGAGAACGTCGCGGTGGTCAGGGTCGGCGGGGCGTCCAGGGCGAGGCGCAGGGACGGTTCGGTTGCCATGCTCTCCGTGTCGCCATAGCTGTCCCAGTTGACGAACGGGTTGTCGATCTCCTCGTCGGAGTCCCAGAGACCCAGACCTTCACGGCGCCACGAGTCTGGCTGAGGGAGGTTCTTCCGTAGCCTCAACAGCGACACCAGCGGTGTCCGGTGCGGGTAGGACGGGTTCGCCTTACCCCACTGCTTTCGGTCCTCGATGTCAGCGTCGGGGTCGGCCGAACACTCAATGTAGACCGCATCCTCACCGATCGTCGGTGGGCCGAAGTCCTCGGCGTCCCCGCCCTTGAACGCAAGCGCCTCGTTGCGACGAAGCGTGAACGTCTCACCGGGGTCGATCGGGCGGGGCGGGGTGCCCATGTAGAACAACAACGCCCCATACTCAAACCGGGACTGGTTCGTCGCTGCGATCATGTCCTCGAGCGCACGCTCCGTGAGGATCTGCGCCTCATCGAACACCTCAATGTCGACCTCGTCGAAGCCACGGCCGAAACCCTGCTCACGAGCACCGAAGTAGATCGCCGACCCGTTCTTGAACGGGATCTGCTGCTCGCCGTTGGCGTCGCGAATCGCCGTTCCCTGGTTGCTGCCCGACTGGATATACGGGCGCACGCTCGGCCGTAGGCACAGCGACTTCATCTTGCCGAACGTGTGCGTGGCCGTGCGCAGGCGATGCGCCGTCCACACCACCGTCAGATTCGGGAACAACGTGCAGAGCGCAACCACGATCCGCATCACGATGAAGGTCTTTGCCACCTGACGCGGGATGCTCAGCGTGATCCCGCCGACAGTCGCGGCGAACATGCCGTCCTCACGCAACCCGAGCACCACCTGGCCGAGCCCGTCCTGCCAGGCGTCGAACTCGTCGCCGAACTCGCGGCAACGCTCCTCGACCTCGAACCACAACGTGTCGACGATCCCTGACGGGATGACGATGTGCCGGGCGACCTCAGATAGCGGCCGCGTTGAAGGATCGACGGGCGCCTTCGCTGCCACTCTGCTTCTCGCCTTCCGCCTCGCGTTCAGCGTCGGCAATCCGAATCAGTCGGTCGAGCTCGCGCAGCTCCTTGTACGCCGAAGCGATCGAGTTCGACGACACCTCGCCGGCATCGAGCTTCGCCGCCAGAGCCTTACGCATCGCCGCCAGCACATCCCGCGACGTGCCTTCCTCGACGGCCAGGCTGATTGTCTCTGGCGTCTCAGGTTTCGCGGGCGCCCGCTCGTCGGGGTCGACGGCCCGGAGAGATCCCATGTCGTCGCACCCCCTCGGGGTTTTCTTCGTTCAGGGGAGAGATCCGAAAAGAGCGGGGTCTTGCGGCTGCCGTGTGTCGGTTGCGTGATGACCCCACCCCCTGCCCCTG
>CAZOIX010001174.1:0-1549 GCA_964579685.1 uncultured Mycobacterium sp. | reverse complement strand
CGCGCGATGCTGCGGGCGTTCGCCGATTCGGTGGAAAGCGTTGACGTGCTAGTGAACAACGCGGGGGTGATGGGCATGCCCCTGACCCGCACGGTCGACGGTTTCGAGGCCCATATGGGCACGAATCACCTCGGGCATTTCGCGCTGACCTGTCTACTCGGCGACCGAATCAAAGACCGGGTGGTGTCGGTGGCAAGTGCGACATACCTCTTCACCCGGCTCGACCTGGCCGACCTCAACTGGCACACCCGCAAGTACTCGAAGTGGGCCGCCTACGGCCAGTCCAAGCTGGCCAACCTGCTCTTCGTCCGCCAACTCGCCACGCGCGGAATCCGGGCCTATGCGTCGGATCCCGGCGCGACCGACACCGCCATCACTCGATCGTTGGGCATGGGCGAGCACCAACGGATGCGCAGGCTGCTGCACACGCCCGCACAGGGTGCACGGGCGAGTCTGCAAGCCGTCACCACCGATCTGCCCAGCGGGACGTACCTGGCGCCACGGTTCAATCAGCTCGGCCCACCGAAGGTCACCACACCGCGGCCGAAGGCGACCGATCCGGTGATGGCCGGTCGGCTGTGGGAGATGTCGGCCGAACTGACGGGTTGTGACTGGTCCTAGTCGGTCTTCGGTTTGGCGTCGGGCTTGAAGTCCAGGCCCGACTCCTTGCGCTGCTGGGCAGTGATCGGCGCGGGCGCATCGGTCAGCGGATCGACGCCACCGCCGGACTTCGGGAACGCGATGACCTCACGGATCGAATCCACTCCTGCGAGCAACGCGACGATACGGTCCCATCCGAAGGCGATGCCGCCGTGCGGCGGAGCCCCGAAAGTGAACGCGTCCAACAGGAATCCGAACTTCTCCTGCGCCTCGTCGTTGCCGATGCCCATCATGGCGAACACCCGCTCCTGCACGTCGCGACGATGGATACGGATCGACCCGCCGCCGATCTCGTTGCCGTTGCACACGATGTCGTAGGCGTTGGCCAACGCAGCACCGGGATCGGTGTCGAACGTCGCCTCCGACTCCGGCGTTGGCGAGGTGAACGCGTGATGCACGGCCGTCCACGCACCGGATCCGACCGCCACATCGCCTGCGGCGGTGGCCTCGTCGGCGGCTTCGAACAGCGGCCACTCCACCACCCAGGTGAACGCCCACGCATCGGGATCGATCATGTCGAGTCGTTTGGCGATCTCGATGCGCGTCGCCCCGAGCAGTGCGCGCGCCGTCTTGGTCGGCCCCGCGGAAAAGAAGACACAGTCCCCCGGCTGCGCCCCGACGTGGGCGGCGAGTCCGTCACGTTCGGCATCGGTCAGGTTCTTGGCCACCGGGCCGCCGAGCGAGCCGTCCTCGGCGACGAGCACATACGCCAGCCCCTTGTGCCCGCGTTGTTTGGCGAACTCCTGCCAACCGTCGAGTGTGCGCCGCGGCTGCGACGCGCCACCGGGCATCACGACGGCGCCGACATAGGGAGCCTGGAACACCCGAAAGGTGGTGTCGGAGAAGTACTCCGTGCACTCCACGAGTTCGAGTGCGAACCGTAGATCGG
>CAZOIX010001173.1:0-1556 GCA_964579685.1 uncultured Mycobacterium sp. | reverse complement strand
ATCGTGCGGTGCGTATCGGTGAACTCGATCTCGGCCGGCACCGCAAGCGTCAACGGTGCCGAATCGGCGGGGTGGAAGGCGATCCAGCCGTCACCGCCGCCGATCTGGCCGGCGCCCGACCACGTGACCTCACCCGATGCCAGCAGCTCGTCGAGCATGGCGGGGTGGTAGTCGCGGACGCGCTGACCGAACACCAGGGACTCGACCGCTGAGGCCGGCACGGGTACGCCCGCCAGCTGGTCGATCACCTGGGCCAGACCGTCGACCCCCGCATTGTGCGTCGATCCAACCTGTTGCCACGCCGGCAGGAACCGGCCGTAGGCGGCGGTGCTGACCGGCTCGACCTGTGCCCGTAGCGCGGCCAGCGACCGGCGTCGCAGAATCTTCAGCACGTCGGCGTCGCACCACTGGTCGCCCTCGACCTCGCTGGTGAACTCACCGCGAATCAGCCTGCCGTCGACTGCCATTCGGCCCAACACGTCGGCCGTGACCCGAAGGCCGAGTCCGAACCGGGCCGCGGCGTCATGGCTGGTGAAGGGGCCGCGGGTGCGGGCGTAGCGACCCAGCAGTTCGCCCAGCGGATCATCGACCGATTCGGTGAAGGCCGTCGGCACCCCGACCGGCACGGCGACCCCGACGCCGTCGCGCAACAGGCCGATGTCCTCGATGGCCACCCACCACACCCGGTCTGCGAACGACACCGTGAGCGCACGCTTGCTGGTCCGCAGGCCGTCCAGCCATCCGCCGACGTCGGTGGTCGTGCATCGGTCGGCGATCTCGGCTTCGGTCAGCGGACCGAGCACCCGCAGCAGATCGGCGATGCCCTCGGCGTCGCGTGCCCGGCGATCCTCACTGAGGTGTTGGAGTTGGCTGGTGGTGGCGGCGATGACGTGCGCATCGAGCAGTTCGCGCAGCTCCACGCGGCCGAGCAGTTCGGCCAGCAGCACACTGTCCAGTGACAAGGCCGCGGCGCGGCGCTCGGCCAGCGGGCTGTCGCCCTCGTACATGAATGCCCCGACGTAGCCGAACAGCAGCGAGGCCGCGAACGGTGAGGGAGTGGCGGTCTCCACCTCGATCACCCGCAGGCGGCGCTGGGCCACCCGGCGCATCAGCTCCGTCAGCGCAGGCACGTCGTACACATCCTGCAGGCATTCGCGCACCGCCTCCAAGACGATGGGGAAGTCCGGGTACTTGCGTGCGACATCCAGCAGCTGCGCGGCGCGCTGGCGCTGGTGCCACAGCGGTGACCGCTTGCCCGGATGACGGCGCGGCAGAAGCAGTGCGCGGGCGGCACATTCGCGGAACCGCGAGGCGAACAGCGCCGAACCGCCGACCTCTGCGGTGACGACGGGTTCGATCTCATCGGCGTCGAACACGAACAGGTCGGCCCCAGGGGGCGGTGTTCCGGAATCAGGCAGGGTGTCGGGTAGCCGCACGATGATGCCGTCGTCGGATGCCGTCGGCTTCTCGTCGATGCCGTAGCGTTCGCGCAGCCGTCGGGACACCGCCAGGGCCAAGGGGCCGTGCACCCGTAGCCCGTATGGCGAATGCAGGAC
>CAZOIX010001172.1:0-1562 GCA_964579685.1 uncultured Mycobacterium sp. | reverse complement strand
CGGTTGACGATGTGCTTGGTGAAGTTGGCTTTGTCGTCGAAGGTATAGTAGGCGACGATAGGTGGTTCCTTGCCGCCGGGGTCGTTGCCATTGTGGGCGCGGACTCGTTTGCCGGTGATCAGATCGTCTTTGCCGTCCCCGTCCAGGTCGGCCAGGTGCAGGCAGTGAGCCTGACTGAAGGTCTCGTCGATCATTTTCTTCTCGAAGGTCAGCTTGCCTTCCGCATCGGGGCCTTTGCTGATCCAAGCGTACAAACCAAAACCGTGGGCCTGGCTGGCGATCACGTCGTTCTTGCCGTCGCCGTTGACGTCGGTGACCAACATCGGGCAGGGGAGTTGTTCGTTCCAATCTTGATGAAACGTCCACTCGCCGCTGAAGGGACCGTCGGCGGGGCCTTCATACCAACCCTGACCGACCAACAGATCGGTGCGGCCATCGTTGTTGATATCTCCCACGGCGATTCCATGCCCATTCTGGCTGCCAATCTTGAACGAAGTGAGCGTCGGCTCTCCCTGGTCGTTCTTAGTCATGCGGCAGGCCAACAGCGGGTTCTTGGGATTCCACTGATTCGTGATCCATTCATCGTTCCCGTCGCCGTCCAGGTCGAACATGACGGTCGCTTCGTTGGTGCCCAGCTTGGTATCGATCAAGGTATGCGGTTTCCAGAGCATCCCTTGTGCGAGCGCCGGATTGCCGGGGTTTTCGTACCATTTGACTTGGCCCTGGAAGAAGTCGCCTGCGATCACGTCCATGCGGCCGTCGCCGTTGACATCGCGGGCGAAATCGCCGTTGGAGTGGACGTAGCCGTTGGCGTCTTCAATCAAACGGACCGGTCGGGGGAGCCAATCGCCGTTGCGATACCAACTGCGACCGGCAACAACGTCCAGCTTGCCGTCTCCATCGAAGTCGGCGATATCGCATCCTTCGTTGGCATCGACGCCCAGGACCTTGACGGTAAAGTTCTCGGGAGCCGCGGCCCACAGGGGCGGGGCTGCGGCAAGTAAGATGGCAAGACTGAAAAGAGATCGCATGGTTGGGTTCCTGAGGAGGGAAATTGGATTGGGGGGAAGTTGATTTCTGCTTAGCCACCACCAATGGCAGGAAGAAAATGGACTTCCGTTTGTGGTTTTAGGGGGGTACGGAGATTGCGCGAGATAAGGGTCCCATCAAGCGAGACTTGAATTGAGGACCGGACGGCACCTTTCTCACACAAACGAGTATGGATTCCCGGGAAGCGACGATCAAGCTCCTCTATCAATTCACGCAGCGTCGCTGCTTCGACTTCGACCTTGGTTTGTTGGCCGGTTAAATCGCGCCAGGGGGCTGGGATGAAAGCAATCGCCACGAAGCAGAGACTCCACTTGGTTTGCCGAAGGCGTTCGGTACCCCTTCAGTTTACAATAGAATAGGTCCCGCAGGAAAACTGCAGGGCAGCATTTATTCCTGCAGGACGATTGTTTCTCGCTCTCGCTGAAAGCCGCCGATGCGCTGGCCATTAATCTATCAAGTTACCTTGCCGCTGGCGTTCTTCAGGTCGATCCAGCTGATCTTGTTTTTCAGCG
>CAZOIX010001171.1:0-1562 GCA_964579685.1 uncultured Mycobacterium sp. | reverse complement strand
CTCTACGTCTATGCCCGCGAGACCGTCGGCTACGCGCTGTCCATCGGCGGGCGGGTGCACTCGCCGGCCAGCGGTCCGGGCACCATTGCGGCGCTGCCCGTCGATTCCGATCTGCTGGGTGGCACCGGCGCGCTGGAGTCCACCGTGAGTGACGAAGCCGTGCTGACCGCCGCCCGCACGTCGCGCGTCATCGCTGATGCAGGCCCAGCGTCGACGATGTCGGCGGTGGTTCGGGCGGCGCGGCGGGGCAATGCGCAGGCACAGGCGCTGCTCGCCGAGCGGGCAAGGGTCCTGGGGCAGGCCGTCGCCCTGCTGCGCGACATGCTCAATCCCGACGACCTGGTGGTCGGGGGCCAGGCCTTCACCGAGTATCCGGAGGCCATGAACCTGGTCGAAGCGGCGTATACGCAACGGTCGGTCATGCCCCCGCGTCAGATCAGACTGACGGCGTTCGGCAACCGGGTGCAGGAGGCCGGTGCGGGTGTGGTGGCCCTTGTCGGGCTCTATGCCGATCCGATCGGCGCGATGAAACGGGCACTGAACCGGCGAGGAGAAGTGAGTGCGTAGCGGGCCGCCGCCCGGGCACGGTGTAGACATGTCTGTGTGCGTCCAGCCACGGATCTGAGCCGCTCCACTGCCGCCGGCCTTCCGGCTCCGCGACGAGTAGCCGTGTTGTCGGTGCACACGTCACCGTTGGCGCAGCCGGGTACCGGCGACGCGGGCGGGATGAACGTGTACGTGCTGCAGAGCGCGCTGCAGATGGCCAGGCGCGGAGTCGAGGTGGAGATCTTCACCCGGGCCACGTCGTCGGCCGATGCGCCCCTCGTGCACGTCGCGCCGGGCGTGCTGGTCCGCAATGTCGTCGCAGGCCCGTTCGAGGGTCTCGACAAGTACGACCTGCCCACCCAGTTGTGCGCGTTCACCGCGGGTGTCTTGCGGGCCGAGGCCACCCACGAGCCCGGCTACTACGACATCGTGCATTCGCACTACTGGCTGTCGGGACAGGTGGGCTGGCTGGCGCGGGACCGGTGGGCGGTGCCGCTGGTGCACACCGCACACACCCTCGCGGCGGTGAAGAACGCGGCACTGGCCGACGGCGACGCGCCTGAGCCGCCGCTGCGCGCGGTCGGTGAACAGCAGGTCGTCGACGAAGCCGACCGGCTGATCGTCAACACCGACACCGAGGCACGCCAACTCGTCTCGCTGCACCACGCCGATCCCGCGCGCATCGACGTCGTCCACCCCGGTGTCGACCTCGAGGTGTTCACGCCGGGTGACCGCGCCGCCGCCCGCGCCGCTCTCGGCCTCGGTGTCGATGAGCAGGTGCTGGCATTCGTCGGTCGGATCCAGCCGCTGAAGGCACCCGATGTGCTGCTGCGTGCCGCTTCACGGCTGACGGGACGCTTCCGCGCGCTGCGGGTGCTGGTGGCCGGCGGCCCGTCCGGCAGCGGGCTGGCCGCACCCGAGGCGCTGATTCGGTTGGCCGAGCAATTGGGTATCACCGCACATGTGACGTTTCTTCCTCCGCAATCACGCGCTCAACTCGTCGACGTGTACCGGGC
>CAZOIX010001170.1:0-1565 GCA_964579685.1 uncultured Mycobacterium sp. | reverse complement strand
CGTGATGGACACTATCAATCCGGACGCAGTGCTGATCGCATCGACCGATCCCTATCTTCCCGACAATTCGCCGGGCGGCGCAAGCGGAGCGATCGCCGACCAGTATCGCGACGCGGTCGACTGGTATCTGCTGGACAATATGCCCAACCAGGCCGCACTGGACCGGGCGGCGGCTGTGTTCGGGGACCATCTCCTGATCGTCCAGTCGGACGGCAGCTTTCCGACCGGAGCCAACGGGCCGCTGACCCTCGACGATTTACACGGCTATGGCCCGACGTTCTTCGCACCATCATCCGCCTATTCCACCTTCGTCCCGTTCGAGCGTCCGAACGCCACTACGGGCACCCTCATCGAAGGCGGCGATGGCCCGAACACGCTTCGCGGGGGCGATGGCGATGACATCATTCTGACCGGCGAGGGTGCGGATACCGCCTATGGCGGAGGTGGAAACGACTTGATCGCCGGTAGCACCAATTCCGGAATGCGCGCTTTCTTCGCCGAAGGTGCTGAAGTCACCCGGCCCGTGCTTCACGGCCCCTTCGTGATCGTGAACGGCGGGGACGCGCTTTACGGAGAGGGCGGCGACGATCGGATCTATGTGGGATATAACAGCTTGGCCGACGGCGGCGCTGGCTTCGACACAGCCTATGTCGATATGCGCCTCATGTGGGTGTCGTGGGTCGCGGGATCGGTTCTCACCACGCACAACGACCTTGGAGTGAACGTCGATCTGTCGCAGGCCGACACTGGTTCCGTCGTACTCAATGTCGGCGGGGTCGGGAACCTCGCGGTCACGCTGACCGATTTCGAGAGGTTTGTCATCACCTTCGGATCGGGCGACGACGTCGTCATCGGCGGCGCGGGCAATGACATCCTCCAGGGAGATTCCTACAACTTCCCCGGCGGGGACGACACGATCGACGGCGGGGGTGGAGACGACGACATCTATGGCGGTGGCGGAGCCGACATTTTGCGCGGTGGTGACGGGAATGACCGCCTCAACGGCGGGGAAGTGTCGCCGGGCTACGATGACTACGCGGCCGATCAGCTCTTCGGTGACGCCGGAGACGATCTTATCATCGGCCGACCGCTCGACATCATCGATGGCGGCAGCGGGTACGACACGCTGGAGCTGTGGCTGGGCGAAAGCGGGCTCGACTACACGATCGACCTGGCGGCCATCACGTCCGGCAGCACCGTAACCCTCATCGACGGCACATCGATTACCGGGATCGAAGAAGTCTCCGTGCTGCGCCTGGGAAATGGCGACGAAACCGTCATAGGCACTTCGGGCAACGACACTATTCGCGCTGAGGGCGGCGATGACGTGCTCGACGGCGGTGCCGGGGTGGATACCGCAGTATTCGGTGGCAGGCGCAGCGAATATACGATCACACAGCTCTTGAACGGGCATGTGCAGGTTTTCGGGCCGGACGGGACCGACGATCTGGTTCGTATCGAGCAGCTGCGCTTTTCGGACGGCACCTATGTGCAGGACATAACCACCGGTCCGGTGAGCCTGGGCTACGCAGGCTTCGGCTACGCGCCCGAGGCAGGCGGCTGGG
>CAZOIX010001169.1:0-1567 GCA_964579685.1 uncultured Mycobacterium sp. | reverse complement strand
GGTTCACACGCTGTGACAACGCGAAAACAGCTGAACAGTGAACACTGTGAATTTCAGAGAGGCCATACGGACACCCATGTCTGTAGTTCAACTTGAAGAGGGCGTGTACGAATCCACCGCCGTGATCGACAACGGGAGCTTCGGCACCCGCACCATTCGCTTTGAGACCGGACGGCTGGCCAAGCAGGCCGCCGGTGCTGTCGTCGCCTATCTCGACGACGAGACCATGCTGCTGTCGGCCACGACGGCCAGCAAAACCCCGAAGGACCACTTCGACTTCTTCCCCTTGACGATCGACGTCGAGGAGCGGATGTACGCCGCGGGACGCATCCCGGGCTCGTTCTTCCGCCGTGAGGGCCGTCCGTCGACGGACGCGATCCTCACCTGCCGCCTGATCGACCGGCCGCTGCGCCCGACCTTCGTCTCGGGCCTGCGCAACGAGATCCAGGTCGTCGTGACCGTGATGAGCCTGGATCCCAAGGACCTGTACGACGTCCTGGCGATCAACGCCGCATCGGCGTCCACCCAGATTTCTGGTCTGCCGTTCTCCGGTCCCGTCGGTGGCGTGCGGGTCGCGCTGATCGACGGCCAGTGGGTCGCGTTCCCGACGGTCGAGCAGCTCGAGGGAGCCGTGTTCGACATGGTCGTCGCGGGCCGTAAGACCGCCGATGATGTCGCGATCATGATGGTCGAAGCCGAGGCCACCGAAAAGGTCATCGAGCTGGTCGGCGGCGGTGCGGGTGCCCCGACCGAGGCCGTCGTCGCCGAAGGCCTCGAGGCCGCCAAGCCGTTCATTGCCGCGCTGTGCACCGCACAGGAGGAACTGGCCGGTGCGGCCGCCAAGCCGACCGCCGACTACCCGCTGTTCCCGGACTACCAGGACGACGTGTTCTATGCCGTGTCCTCGGTGGCCACCGAGGAGCTGACCGAGGCGTTGACGATCGCCGGCAAGGAAGAGCGCAACGACCGCACCGACGAGATCAAGGTCGAGGTGCTCGACCGGCTGGCCGAGCAGTACGCCGGCCGCGAGAAGGAGATCGGGGCGGCTTTCCGGTCGCTGACCAAAAAGCTGGTGCGCCAGCGCATCCTGACCGACCACTTCCGCATCGACGGCCGCGGCATCACCGATATCCGGGCGCTGTCGGCGGAGGTGGCCGTCGTGCCGCGGGCGCACGGCAGTGCGTTGTTCGAGCGCGGCGAGACCCAGATCATGGGCGTCACCACGCTGGACATGGTGAAGATGGCCCAGCAGATCGACTCGCTGGGGCCCGAGACCAGCAAGCGGTACATGCACCACTACAACTTCCCGCCGTACTCGACCGGTGAGACCGGTCGTGTGGGTTCGCCCAAGCGTCGCGAGATCGGCCACGGCGCGCTGGCGGAGCGGGCGCTGGTGCCCGTGCTGCCGAGTGTCGAGGAGTTCCCGTACGCGATCCGGCAGGTGTCGGAGGCGCTGGGCTCCAACGGGTCCACGTCGATGGGTTCGGTGTGCGCGTCGACCCTGTCGCTGCTGAACGCCGGTGTGCCGCTGAAGGCCCCGGTCGCAGGCATCGCGATGGGTCTGGTG
>CAZOIX010001168.1:0-1584 GCA_964579685.1 uncultured Mycobacterium sp. | reverse complement strand
AACACGGTCACCCGGGACGGGTCACCGCCGAACGCGGCGATGTGGTCGCGGATCCAGCGCAACGCCGCCATCTGGTCGCGCAGCGCGAGATTGTCGTCGAAGCCGTCGCCGAGGTCGCTGAGCTCGAACCCCCCGAACACCCCGATCCGGTAGGTGACGTTGACCACCACCACGTTTCCGTTGGCGGCCAACCGCGAGCCGTTGTAGAGCTGAAACTGCCCCGCGCCGTACACGAACGCACCGCCGGGAATCCACACCATCACCGGAAGCGACGCGCTGGTGTCAGGCGACCACACCGTCAGCGTGAGGCAGGCTTCGTCACGAACCTTCGGATCGTCACGGCCACCGCCGACAAGCGATTTGGTCTGCGGCGGGAGCGGTCCGTGTTCGAGTGCCTCTCGTACGCCGGTCCACGGTTGCGGCGGCGCGGGAGCCAGGAACCGACGGTCGCCTACCGGCTGCTCGGCGTAGGGCACGCCGCGCCAGACTCCGACACCGCCTTCGGTCGCACCCCGCACGTCTCCCAGGTCGGTATGCACGACGGTGGAATGTCCGACAACGAGTGTCACGTCTGAATCGTAGTGTGCGAAGCTGGATGCAGACCCGTGCGGCGAGTGCTTCCGATCGAGAAAAGAGGGGCGCGATGACCTTCCGCGAAGGCATAGAGATCGACACCAGCACCACCTCGACCAGCGGAGGCGGCCGCGGGCCGGGCCGCGGTATCGCACTCGGTGGCGGTGTGGGCGGCTTGCTCATCCTCGTCGTCGCGCTGTTTCTCGGTGTCGACCCCGGCACGGTGATACCGCAGCAGCAACAGATCGACGCCGGCGGCGTCGATACACCCGGGTTCGACACCAGCCAGTGCAAGACCGGCGCGGATGCGAACAACATCGTGCAGTGCCGGGTGATCGCCACGGGCAACTCGGTGGACGCGGTGTGGCAGCAACTTCTCCCGGGTTATCAGCGACCGCGGATGGAGATATTCCAGAACCAGATCCAGACCGCGTGCGGTCCGGCGACCAGTGATGTCGGCCCGTTCTACTGCCCGGGTGACCAAACGGCGTACTTCGACGTCGGCTTCTTCGATGTGCTGCGCGACCAGTTCGGTTCCAGCGGTGGCCCATTGGCGCAGGAATACGTGGTGGCGCATGAGTACGGCCATCATGTGCAGGACCTGCAGGGTTCGCTCGTGCGTGCGCAGCGGGATCCGGAGGGCGCCACCGGTGGCGGCGTGCGCACCGAGTTGCAGGCCGACTGCTACGCCGGGATCTGGGCGCACTACGCGACCATCACCGAGCAGGAAAGCACGGGGGTGCCGTTCCTGGAGCCGTTGAGCGACAAAGACATTGCTGACGCGTTGTCGGCCGCCGCGTCGGTGGGCGACGACCGCATCCAGCGGGCCGCCACCGGACGGGTCAACCCCGAGGCCTTCACCCACGGCACATCCGCGCAGCGGCAGAAGTGGTTCACCGAGGGATACCGCACCGGGGACATCGCCAGCTGCGACACCTTCGGCACCAACGATCTGGGCTAGATTTCGCCGCCAGCTGATCGGGCGCCATCGTCCCCGCCGGTGACCTAGCG
>CAZOIX010001167.1:0-1586 GCA_964579685.1 uncultured Mycobacterium sp. | reverse complement strand
TCCATGGCCAGCAGGTTCGCCATCCGGTTGGCGGCCTCGTCGCGCTCGCCGTAGGTCATCGACTGACCCTGGAAGGTCAGCGCCACCGCACCCGGGTCGCGATCCACCTGCGCGGAGAAGACCGCGGGGATGGACTTCGGCGCGGCAGCCGGGTGGCTCAACACCGATCGGTTGGCCCATTCGTCGAGCCGGGCGTGCTCGTCGATGTCCAGCACGTCGATCGAGGACAGTCGTCGCGCGGGGTCCTCGGTCATGGATACCAGGAGCCGCTGGAAACGATCGATCAGCGATTCGATGCGGTCGACGTCGAAGACACCGGAGTCGAATTCGACGCGAAGCCCCAGCTCGTGGCCCGGCAACACCATCACCGACAGCGGGTAGTGGTTGTACTCGCGGTTGTTGAACTCGGTGATGGCCAACTCGTGCACGCCTGCGAACGCGCTGGTGTCGATCGGATAGCTCTCGTACAGGAACAAGGTGTCGAACAGCTGATCGTGACCGGCGACGTGATGGATCTCGTTGAGCGCCAGGTGTTCGTGCTCGATGGTGTCGTTGTGGTGTTGCTGCAGCTGACCCAGCAGGTCGGCGACGGTGGTCGCCGCCGTCATGTCCGCGCGCACGGGCACGGTGTTGATCAGCAGGCCGACGATCGAGTCGGCGCCGGGCAGGTCAGCGGGTCGTCCCGACACCGCGGTGCCGAACGCCACGTCGTGGTGGCCGGTCACGGCCATCAGCAGCTGCGCCCATGCGGCCTGCAGCACGGTGTTCACGGTGGTGTGGTGCGCACGCGCCAGGTCGCCGAGCGATCCGGTGAGCTCGGCCGACATCCGATACGACTCCACGCCGCGCGGACCCGGCGGGGTTTGCGGGGCGACCAGAGTGGGTGTGTCGAAACCGTCCAGCACCTGGCCCCAGGCCGCTCTGGCTGCCTCGCGATCCTGACCGTCCAGCCAGGTCACGAAGTTGCGGTAGGGCGCGGCGGCGGGCAGCCGCTGTCCGAAGTAGCTGGCGAGGATCTCCTGCAACAGGATCGGCAACGACCAGCCGTCGATCACGATGTGGTGGAAGGTCAGCACGAACCGGTGCTGGTTGCCCGCGGTGCGGATCAACGCGGCGCGGAAGGTCGGCCGGTCGGCCAGGTCGCAGACCGCGGCACGCTCGGCGGCGCACAGCTGCTGGACCTCGGCATCGGACTTGCGGTCATCCCAGCGCAGATCGAGGTAGCGCCACGCCATCACCGGGTCGGCGGGAATGATCTGTACCGGCTCACCGAACTGATCGGAGAAGCGGGCCGCCAGGTTGGGATGACGGGTGACGACGTTCTGCACCGCGTCGCGGAAGCGGTGGGCGTCGAGCGCACCGGTGACGGTGATGTCCAGCTGCACCGCGTAGAGGTCGTCGCCGGTGCCCCGCGCGAAGGTGGAGTGGAACAGCAGCCCCTGCTGCAGAGGGGTCAGCGGCAAGACGTCGACGATGTCGTGTTGCTCGGTCAGCTCGTCGATCTGGCGTTGTGTCAGGCGTGCCGGAGCGAGGTCTGACGGTGTGAGCCCACCGCCACCGCCGCGCACATGCGCACAGATGCCGGT
>CAZOIX010001166.1:0-1586 GCA_964579685.1 uncultured Mycobacterium sp. | reverse complement strand
CCGATCGTGCCGCCGCCGCTGGTGCCGCCGATCGTGCCGCCGCCGCTGGTTCCGCCGGTCCCACCCCTGGTTCCGCCGGTGCCCATCGTTCCGCCGTTGGCCGCGCCCGTACCGATCGGTGCTCCCGTGGCCGGCGGCCTTCCCTTGACGACGATGGGTGGTGCCGCTGCCGGTAAGGGCGACCCGGTTGGCCCGGCGCCCAGCGGAGCACCGCAGCCCGGTCAGCCCACTGCGCCCGGCCCGATGGCCGGCACGCACTAACGTAGACCCTCCGAGGCGGCCCGTCCCCACTACTGGGGACGGGCCGCTGCGTTGTGCCCGTGATGCGATGAGGATCCTGCATGCGTTTCTCCCGCGAGCACGCGGCGACTACGAATCAGCCCAAGGGGTTTCGCGGTGGGCACACATTGGGCGCCCATGACAGGAGCACGCCGGCTCCTCGAAGGGAGCGGGGTAGTGGAGCTAGCCCGATACGGTGCGGGGAACTTCGATGCCGTTCTCCCGCACAATGATCGGATCCCCGACGTTGACGTTGTTGTAGTACCACTCGGCGTCCTCGGTGCTCAGGCCGATGCAGCCGTGGCTGACATTCTCATACCCCATTTGGTTGACAGACCATGGAGCTGAATGCACGAAGAGCCCACGCTGAGTGAACCGGACGGCGTATTCCACGTCCAGGTTGTAACCGTCGGGCGCATCGGTGGGGATGCCGACGGTGCTCGAATCCATCACCACGTCACGATCTTTGGCCAGCACGGTATAGGTGCCGACGGGTGTCGGATACTCCGGTCGGCCCATCGACGCCGGGAACACCCCTGGCTTTCCCCAGTTGGCCCGGTGGTGCGGTGACGGCAGGTCGGACGGCGGTACACCGTCGACGGTCACGGTGAACGTGTGGTCCGAAATGTTGGCGATGCCGATGACGGCGGGCCCCGTTTGGAAGTTCGTGGTGGGCAGGTTGCCTACAGACAGGGCCACCGTGCTGTGCGCCGGCCAGAATTCGTCGGGAATCCATTGCACGACATTGCTTTCGACCCAGTCGAACTTGCCCGTCATCGCCGGCACGGACTTGATGCCGATGCTGCGTTCGGCCGCGCGGCGGTCGGTGATGGGGGAGGTGAACGTCACGACGACGGGGTGCGCCACACCCACCACCGTGCCCTGCGTCGGGAGAAGCGACGCGATGGCAGGACGGTACGACTGGCTCGCCGCTGTGCTGGCGCCCGCAGGCCCCGCAACGACACTCACGACCGCCACGATTGCTGCCAGAAGACACCGAACAACCACACGCATGAGCTTCCGAATCCTTTGAAATTACAACCTTGTCAATATCGATCGTAGGGCTGCCGAGACGATTCGAAGTGCAGGCGTGCCTTCGCAATTCGATCAAGGGTTCGTCACGCTTCGGCAACGACCCGCGATTTCCGCGACATCATCGCACGCTGCGAGTTCCGGCCACGATTGCTCGGTGTCGCAATCGAATCCGCACGCTCCTCCTGGCTGAGACGCTAATCAGTCGCTGACGCTGTGTCGGCAGCCAGCTGGGTGGCGACCTTGATCAGCGGCACGTTGGAATCCTGAGATAG
>CAZOIX010001165.1:0-1589 GCA_964579685.1 uncultured Mycobacterium sp. | reverse complement strand
ACACCAAGCACTGGGACGAGTTCGCCGACACCCTCACCGAGGACGTGGTCGGCCGGTACGGCGAATCGATAGGCGAGGAACACCACTTCACCAATCGCGACGAGCTGGTCACCTTCATGCGCAATTCACTCGGCCCCGAAATCATCACCGAGCACCGCGTCACCCACCCGGAGATCACAGTCGACGGCGACGAGGCGACCGCCACGTGGTACCTGCAGGACCGGGTGATCGCACCGGATTTCAACTTCATGTTGATCGGCGCTGGTTTCTACCACGACCGATACCGGCGGACCAGTGACGGCTGGCGGATCTCCGAGACCGGCTACGACCGGACCTACGATGCGTCGATGTCCACGGAAAATCTGAATTTCAAGGTGAAAGCCGGTCGGGCGATCAATCTTTGAGCATCACTTCGAGATCGCGATGAGCGCGCCGGGTTTGAGCCAGCGCATGATCTCCACCAGCTTGGCGTCGTCGATCGCCACGCACCCCGCGGTCGGTCCGCCGTCGGTGGCGTGGAGGAAGAACGCCCCGCCATTGCCGGGAACGCGCTGTTTGTTGACGCCCATCACGACGGCGTGCACGTACTGCGGGATGTCGAGGTTCTCGGTGCCGCTGGCCGGATCGGTGTTGAACGGGCACTGGTCCTTTTCGCAGACCTGCATGGTGTTGTAGGTGGGGCTCTTCATATCGCCGTCCCACCAGTGATTGGGGCCGACCTGCACGTACTGCAGGCCACCGCCGGGGTTGGGCGCGGTCCCGAACGCGAAATCGAGGGTGAACACGCCCATCGGCGTCTTCATCTGGCCATCATGGGTCTGCGGAGCCATACCCGCGGCGCCGATGAACGCCGGGATTCCGACGGCGACGGGCTGCCAGCCGGCGGCGGTGCGTTGGTAGACGTCCATCTTGGCGTCCGAACCACCAACGCCCACAACGGAAATGACCTGGGTGGCATTGCCGACCGATTGCGCGAACCAGGGCGTGACCTGAGCCTGGCTCACCGGTGCGGTGCCCAGCGACAAGATCGCAACAGAGAGCAGGATCAGAAGCCGGCGCACCGGTCCATGCTAGGTGGTCAGCGGGCCATCCCCGATGAGGCCACGCGGCCGGAGGTTAACCGGCGTCGTGCGTGGATACATTAAGCGGCATGACCATGCTGCCCATTCGTCGCCGGCGGGGCATCCGGCAAATCGGAGAGGGCCTCGGGACGCTCGACCGCGAGGTGTTCGACGCCATCGCCGACTCCCCCAGCCCGCTGCTCGATGCCGTCATGCCGCGGCTGACGGGCGCCGCCGACCATTCGAAGCTGTGGTTCGCCATCGCCGCGGGGCTGGCGGCGTTCGGCGGCCCGTCGATGAGGCGTGGAGCGACGCGCGGCGTCGTCAGCCTCGGGGTGACCAGCCTGCTCACCAACCAGGTGGCGAAACGGGTGTGGAAGCGACCCAGACCCAACCGCTTCTCCGTGCCCTTGGCGCGGCAGTCCCGCCGGGTGCCCACCTCGAATTCGCTGCCATCGGGTCATTCTGCGAGCGCGGCGGCATTCGCGGTGGGAGTCGGGTTGGAGACCCCGCCGCTCGGGCTGGGGC
>CAZOIX010001164.1:0-1592 GCA_964579685.1 uncultured Mycobacterium sp. | reverse complement strand
ACCGACGACGGTGTAACCGTCGGCGGCCAGCGCCAACGACAGCTCGGCATACCCGCATCCGGCGTCGAGCACGTCGCTGCGAATCTTGCCGTGCCGAATCAGTGCGGCGAGTTCTGGCTGGGGCTCGCCGATGTTCCACGGCGGCGGCCCGGCGAAGGGTCCGTGCTCGGAGTAGGCGTCGTCCCACTCCATCACGTCGTCAGATGTCATGGCACCCAACGTACTCCGGTATCGGAAAGGCCCTGTCTAGGCGGACTTTCGCACCGACAGCGCCGCGCTGTAGTCGCTGAGGCCAGGTGCGTCCTCCGGCGTCTGCGGATACGGGTCAAGCGAGCGCAGCTCGACGGTGTAGCCGCCCACCTCGTTCGTCATCCTGCCCTGCCCGGGCGCGGGATTGGTGTTGAACTCCAGGGTCGTCGGCGCCGCCTGCCCCTGCTCTGCGACGATCGCGATGCGCGCCTGGCCGGTCCAGAAGCACTCGACCTGCTTCGGACAGCGGGAATCCTCCAGCACGTTGGAAAAACGCAGGCGCAGATCGGTGTCGCGGATCGTGACCTCCTGCCCACCGTGCAGGACGAACTGCTGATCCAGCCCGGCCTCGATCGGATCCGCCTGCGCAGCGTGGCTCTGGCAACCGAGCAGGACCAGCACCAGCGCGGCTATCGCGAGCCACGCCCGTGTCACGGCCCATCCCAGGTGTGGACAGGCTCGTTGCTGTGCATGCGTTCACAGTAGAGGTGCAGCATCTCGGCCAGGGCGTTCGGCCGCGACAGCCCACGGTTCTGCAGTGCCTGCACCGTGGCGACCTGCCAGGTGGATCCGTTGATGCCGGTCTTGGCGCGACCCTCGATGACGCGGAGGTAGCGGTCACGGACGTCGGCGGACACCTCCCACCGCCGCAGCCCCTCGTCGGCCATCGGCAACAACTGCCGCAGCACCAACTCGTCGGGCGTCACTTCCCCCAGGCCGGGCCAATACAGTCGTGCGTTCAGCCCGTTCTGCGCGGATTCGACAAAATTGTGTTGCGCCGCAGCGAAACTCATCTTCGTCCACACCGGCCTGTCGTCCTCGGCGAGCGTCCGCAGCACGCCGTAGTAGAAGGCGGCGTTGGCCATCATGTCGACCACGGTCGGACCGGCGGGCAGTACCCGGTTCTCCACGCGCAGGTGCGGGCGGAGAACGCCGTCCTGTTCCACGATGTCGTAGACCGGGCGGTTCCACCGATAGATGGTGCCGTTGTGCAAGCGCAGCTCGGCCAGCCGGGGGGTGCGGCCCTCGGCGAGCTCTCGGACGGGGTCCTCGTCGGACAACTCGGGAAGCAGCGACGGGAAGTAGCGGACGTTCTCTTCGAACAGGTCGAAGATCGAGGTGATCCAGCGCTCGCCGAACCACACCCGCGGTCGCACGCCCTGCGTCTTGAGCTCGTCGGGCCGGGTGTCGGTGGCCTGGGCGAAGAGCTCGATACGGGTTTCCGCCCAGAGCTGGTGTCCGTAGAAGTACGGCGAGTTGGCGCCCAGTGCCAACTGCGGACCGGCAAGCACCTGGGCGGCGTTCCAGTTGTTGGCGAAGTCGGTGGGTGAGACCTGCAAATG
>CAZOIX010001163.1:0-1593 GCA_964579685.1 uncultured Mycobacterium sp. | reverse complement strand
TGACCTCGTTGCTCAAGGTGCTGGCCGATCCTTACGATCAACTGCCCGCGATCACGTTCTGGTTTCTGGGGTCGCTGGCCGCGATCACCGATGACGATCTCCTGCCTGCCCTGCCTCTTGTGGTGATTGGCCTTTTGCCGCTGGCCTTGCTGCGCTGGCGCGTCAACGTTCTGTCGCTGGGTGACGAAGAGGCTAGCTCTCTGGGCGTGGAGGCGGGGCGCACGCGGTTTTTCGTGATTGCCGCCGCGACGCTGATCACCGCGAGCGTGACCGCGCTTGCCGGTGTCGTGGGGTGGGTGGGTCTTGTCATCCCGCATATCGCACGCATGATTGTCGGTCCGGGCTTTGGCCGCCTGTTGCCCGCCTCGGCCCTGATCGGTGCGGGGTACCTTCTGATCGTCGATACGCTGGCGCGGACCATTGCGCAGATCGAGGTTCCGCTGGGGGTTTTGACGGCGGTGATCGGGGCGCCCTTTTTCGTCTGGCTGCTGGCGCGCGGGCGGCGGGGGTGGTCATGATGCTGACCGCGCAGGGGCTCGATATCGGCTATGGCGCCAGGCGGGTCGGACAGGGGCTGTCGCTTGGTGTGGATGCGGGCGAAATCCTGTGTCTTCTGGGCCCGAACGGGTGCGGCAAGACCACGCTGTTCCGCACCCTGCTTGGGTTGATCCCGGCATTGGGTGGTGCCGTGGCACTTGCCGGTCAGCCGATTGCGGCCCTGCGCCGGGCCGAGATTGCGCGGCGTATCGCCTATGTTCCGCAGGCCCATGCACCGCCTTTCCCGTTCGAGGCGCTCGATGTCGTGCTGATGGGGCGTACGGCGCGGCTGGGTGTGTTCGGCCAGCCCGGCAACGCCGACCGCGCTGCTACTTATGCCGCGATGGACCGGCTTGGAATCTCCGATCTGGCGGAGCGCGATTATTCCCGCCTGTCCGGGGGGCAACGACAGCTTGTCCTGATTGCACGCGCCTTGGCGCAGGAGACGCCGCTGATCGTCATGGACGAACCCACCGCAAGCCTCGATTTCGGCAATCAGGCGCAGGTGCTGGCCCAGATCGCCGCCATCGCGGGGGCCGCTGCGACAGAGGCGCGAAGCGTGATCCTGTCCACCCACGACCCCGATCAGGCTTTTGCGCTCAATGCGCGGGTGATGCTGATGAAGGACGGCCAGTTCCATGCCGAAGGGCCAGCCGAGCAAGCCCTGACCGATGAGACATTGAGTGCTGTCTACGGCTTGCCCGTTGCGGTGGAGAAAACCGAAAGCGGACGGAATGTCTGCGTCCCGTCGATCACAGCGCGGTCTGCAACGGTAGGCGTATCTGGTGCGTCAGGGTAGAAACGGGATAGCTGACAAGACGATGGGTGCGTTGGAGATGGATTCCTGATCCGTTCATGTCACAGGGTATGAGCGTGGACTGAATCTGTGTTGGGCTGAGCGCAGATGGATTTTTATAGGGCTTTCGGATCGTGATTGCCTGATTGGCCATCCTTTCAACAGTCCTGCTGAATCGCTGTCGAAGGCGGTTCTCATGGCAGATTTTTCGTCTGTTGCCGCCCTATCGTGCTGCATGAAGCGTGTAGTCGGATACAGAC
>CAZOIX010001162.1:0-1593 GCA_964579685.1 uncultured Mycobacterium sp. | reverse complement strand
GGGCAACGGGCGGGAACCCGCGATACGCACCGGCGAACCCGAGCCGCGGTCGCCGGCACCCGTGTTGCCACCGGTGCCCGCGGCGCCACCGCCACCACCACCGCCTGCAGCGCCGGCCCCGGCGCCGCCGCCGGCGCGGGTACACCTCACGCCGACACCGCCGATGCTGACACAGCAATTGGGCGCCGCGGCGGAAACCGAGTGGTCGAATCCGCTGTGGGGGCTCGCAGGCCTGTTGCTGATACCGGCCGCAGGTGCCGCTGTCGGGTACCGGCAGGCACGCGCCGCGCATGCGGCGGAGCGGCTACGTCGTTCGTAGGTCTTTGCGCAGGATCTTGCCGGACGCCGATTTCGGGATCGCCTCGATGAACTCGACCTGACGCACCTTCTTGTACGGCGCGACATGCTCTGCGACGAAGTCCATCACGTCTTCGGCGCTCAGTTCGGCGTCGGCTTGCTTGACCACGAAAGCCTTTGGCACCTCTTCGCCTTCGGCATCCACGACGCCGATGACCGCCGCGTCGGCAATCGACGGATGGCTGAGCAGCACGGCCTCCAGTTCGGCGGGTGGCACCTGATAGCCCTTGTATTTGATCAGCTCTTTCAGCCGGTCGACGATGTAGACGCAGCCGTTGGCGTCGACCTGGGCGAGGTCGCCCGTGTGTAACCAGCCATCGTCGTCGATCGTCTCCCCGGTGGCCTCATCGTTGTTCAGATAGCCCGCCATCACGTTGGGTCCCTTGAACCAGAGTTCGCCGGTTTCGCTGAGACCCTCTGTCGGGAAATCGATTTCGGTGCCGGTCTCGGGGTCGACGATCTTGGACGCGGCATTGGACACCGTCCAGCCCACCGAGCTCAGCGGCGCGGTCGCCAACATCTCGTGCGCACCGGCGTCGAAGGGAGTGATGTGGCTGACGGGGCTCAGTTCGCTCATTCCGTAGCCCTGTACGACGCGACAGCCCAACCGGTCGGTCACCGCCTGACCGAGGTCGGCATCCAGCGGGGCGGCGCCGGACATGACGACTTTCAGCGATGACAGGTCGTAATCGTCGATCAGCGGATGCTTGGCCAGTGCGACGGCGACCGGCGGCGCGATGAAAGCGATCGTGCATTTGTGGTTGGCGATGTTGGCCAGAAACTCACCCAGGTCGAAGCTGCCCATGACGACCAGGCGGGCACGGGCATGCAGGGCGGCGTTGAGCAACACCGTCATTCCATAGATGTGGAAGAACGGCAATACGGCGACGACGACATCCTCTGCGACCATCCCGTGCAGCGGCCGGATCTGCGCGACGTTGGCCACCAGGTTGCGGTGGGTCAACATGACGCCCTTGGGATTGCCGGTCGTGCCGGAGCTGTAGGGCAGCACGGCAAGATGAGACGACGGGGCGAAGCTGACGTCGGGCGCCGGCAGCCCCGGCTCCATGAGGTCAGCGGCATTGGGGTGACCGCAGACCTCATGCCCGTCGCCGTCCAGCACGACCAGATCGCTGTCGGCCATCCCGACCGACGCGGCAGCTTCCTTCGCCTGTGCCAGCAGCGGGGTCACCGTCACCAGCATCTTGGCGTTCGAATCGGTGAGTTGCTTGGCGA
>CAZOIX010001161.1:0-1595 GCA_964579685.1 uncultured Mycobacterium sp. | reverse complement strand
GCGCGCACCCAGTCGCGCCAGCGCCACTTCTGGTCGATGGTCGTGTCGGCGTTCATCAGATAGCGCGCCCCGGCGATCCACCAGCCGATGAACAGCGGCGTGGTCATCAGCATCGAGAAGGCCCGGATGACGTAGTTGCCGCTGACGTGTTGGTAGACGTCGTAGACCAGCGCGCGGTGCTCGACTTCCTCGGCGCCGTGCCAGCGCAGCAGGTCGAGCATCACCGGGTCGGTGCCGATCTGGTCGTGGGTGCGGTTGTCCAGCACCCACTGGCCCAGCATGGCGGTGAAGTGTTCGAGGGCGGCCACGTCGGCCAGCCGGCGATAGAGCCACCACCGATGCAGGCGCTTCGGCAGCAACCGGGGCGGATCGCCCAGCGTCACCGACAGCATGCGGCCGAGCCGGTCGGTGTAGCGCTTGGTGTCGATGCCCTGCTCGGCCAGATGGTCGAGCACCACCTGGTGTGCCCAGGCGTGCCAGGACTCCTGCTGCACGAACGGTTTGATCGCCGCCTCCAGCTCGGGGTCGTCGACCAGCGACGACGCCTCCAGCACGGCCTTGATGAAATGGCGTTCACCCTCGGGCAGCAGCAGGTGCAGCACGTTGATCATGTGGGTGGCGAACGGGTCGTCGGGCACCCAGTGCAACGGTGTCTGCGACCAGTCGAATCGGACCATGCGGCGATACATCGGATGTCCGTCGTGGTGCAGCTGGACTTCTGGCATCGAACCCTCCCCAGTGTGATGTCGGTCTCGCTGCGGGCTGACTACCCGGCCCCACAGCGGGTTATGCGTACCGGCGGTACCAGTTTTTTCGGGGCTCGGCCGGTGGTCCTGTGCAGTCCCGCAACGAATGCTGGATTTTCCCTGTGAAGGAATAACTTTGGGTACCTCCAGGTTGGTGCGACCCGTGCGCGTTCCCGTCCTCTCGAGCAACCGCCCCGACGTGGTGTGGCGGCGCCGACTGGACCCGACGGCCCACTGCGGACTGATCTGATGCGCCAGGGACCCCTCGCCGGACGCTATCCGGCGGTGGCCGCCATGGTCACCCTCGCGCTGATTCCGTACCTCGCGCTGTCGGCGGCGATCGACCCGCTGGTGCCGATCATCTCCGAGCAGCTGCACATGTCCACCCAGGCGATGACCCTGGGGTCGGGGCTGGGCAACGCGGCCTATGCGGTGGGCACGGTGCTGGCGGTGCAGTTCGCGCAGCATCTGCCGCAGCGCAGGATGCTGCTGGGCTACGCGGTGGTGCTCGTCGTGGGATCGGTGCTGGCCGCCTCCGCTCAGAACGCGGGCATGTACATCGGCGGGCACGTGCTGCAGGGGCTGGCAACCAGCATGCTGCTGATCGCCGCCGCGCCACCGCTGACCATCGGCTTCCCGCGCGACAAGCTGCGCAACACCGCCGTGATCATGAACATGTGCGTGTTCGGCGCGGTGGCGCTGGGCCCGTTCATCGGCGGCGTACAGGCCGAGGCACACGCGTGGCGGCCGCTGTTCTGGATCGTCGCCGGTGTCGCCGTCCTGGCGTTGATCATGGCGGCGTTGACCTTTGAGGACGCCCCGCCCGCCGACCTCGACGCGCCGCGGGAC
>CAZOIX010001160.1:0-1597 GCA_964579685.1 uncultured Mycobacterium sp. | reverse complement strand
CGACCATGTTCTGCACCGCAGCCACGATCTTCTCCTGGTGGGGGAGCGCGGCCTGTTCGAGGTGCTTGGCGTACGGAATGGGCACTTCCTCGCTGCACACCCGCGCGATCGGCGCGTCGAGGTCGTAGAACGCGTTCTCGACGATGCGAGCGCTGATCTCACCAGCCAGGCTGCCGGTACGCCAGGCTTCGTCGATCACCACCACCCTGTGGGTCTTGCACACGGACTCGAGGATCGTCTCGTCGTCGAGCGGGCGTAGCACCCGCAAATCGAGGACCTCACAATCGATTCCGGCCAGTGACAGCTCGTTGGCGGCGTCCAGCGCCTTGGGCAGACAGCCGCCGTAGGCGATCAACGTGACGTCCTTGCCGGTGCGGCGCACCGCGGCCCGGTCGATGTCGGTGGGCACAAGGGCATCGATGTCGGTCGAGGTGTTGTACAACTGCACGTGCTCGAAGATGACCACCGGATCGGGGTCGGCCAGCGCGGTGGGCAGCATCCCGTAGGCGTCGGCGACCGTCGCAGGAGCCACGACCTTGATCCCCGGGATGTGGGCGTACCAGCCCTCCAGGCTGTGGGAGTGCTGCGCGGCGAGCTGACGGCCCGCACCCGTCGCCATCCGCACCCCCAGCGGCACAGAGAACTGACCGCCGGACATGTGCCGCAGCGCCGCAGCGGTATTCACGATCTGTCGAGCGCCAACAGGCTGAAGTTCACCGTCATCACCTCGACGATCGGACGCAGTCCGCCCAGCGCCGCGCCGATCCCGACACCGACGAAGCCCAACTCCGACAGTGGAGTGTCGCGGATTCGGTCGCGTCCGAACTCTTCAAGCAGTCCCTTCGACGCGGCGTACGTTCCGCCGTAGGCGCCGACGTCCTCTCCCATCAGCACCACCCGGGCGTCCGCGATCATCGCATCACGGATCGAGTCGTGCACCGCGGTGCGGTAAGCCGTCTTGGCCATCAGATCGCCCCCGCCCCAACCGTTGTCATCACATCGCGCGCCAGATCCTCCACCGGTTCCCATGTTCCGGCTTCGGCGTAGGCGACCGCGTCGGCCAGCTCCTCTTCGGCGGAGCGCCGGATCGCTGCGACCTCGTCATCGCTCAGCGCGCCCACGGTCAGGCACCGCTCGGTGAAGGTCGTGATCGGGTCACGTTCCTTCCAGCGTTCGACTTCGTCCTTGCCGCGGTACAACTCGGGGTCGAACATCGAATGCGGGCGGAAGCGGTACGTGCGGAACTCGAGGAAGAACGGGCCTCCTCCACTGCGGACGTGGTAGGCAGCCTGCTGGGCCGCGGCGTGGCAGGCCAGCACGTCCATGCCGTCCACGGCCAGAGCCGGTATCCGGTAGGACGCCGCCTTCGCGGTCATGTCGGTCTGCGACTGTTCCACCGAGATCGCCGTCCCCATCGCGTAATAGTTGTTCTCACAACAGAACAGCACCGGCAACTGCCAGAGCTCGGCGAGATTGAGGGATTCGTGGAAGGCGCCCTCGGCCACCGCGCCCTCCCCGAAATAGCACGAGGTGACGCGCGGACGGTTCATCTGTTTGTCCGCCAGCGCCAGCCCCACCGCCAGCGGCAGGCCGCCGC
>CAZOIX010001159.1:0-1598 GCA_964579685.1 uncultured Mycobacterium sp. | reverse complement strand
GCTCGACGCACCGGTGCTGCTGCACCCGGCCGACGACGTGCTGTGGCGAATGACGCACCCCGACAGGGACTTTCGTACTGTCGACGACGGCGAGACGCTGCGCGTCGGCGGTATCGAGCTGCACGCATTGCACACGCCCGGCCACTCACCGGGCTCGGTGTGCTGGCATGCACCCGAGCTGAACGCCGTCTTCAGCGGCGACACCCTGTTCCAGGGCGGCCCAGGGGCGACCGGCAGGTCGTACTCCGACTTTCCCACGATCTTGTCCTCGATCTCCGAACGGCTCGGCAAGCTGCCCGCAGACACCGTCGTCTACACCGGACACGGTGACACCACCACCATCGGCGACGAACTGGTCAACTACGACGACTGGGTCAAACGCGGCAGCTAGCCCCCGGCTACTCGCCGCCGAGGATGCGGCGCTTCTCTGCCGCGTACTCCTTCTCGGTCAGCGCACCGGAATCGCGCAGTGCCGCCAGTTGCCTGATCTGCTCCAGCCGAACCCCTTGGTCGGTCGGCGTGTAACCGGCGGCGGGCTCGGCGCCGGCACTCACGCTGGGCCCCTCGGAGGTGACCAGTTCGTCCGGTTCGAGAGGGCGGGCCTTCTTGTTCGCCCGCATCGACCACGTCACCGAGGCGAACAGCTCCAGCAGTCCCAGCCCGAACAGCCCCCCGAACAGCCACACCAGCCAGTCATGGGACCTGTCCCGCCCGAAGGCGAGCCTCGGTGCGATGTACCCGTCCACGGATCCGTCGGCCTTGACGTCATAGCTTCCCTGTTGCGGAATCTGTACCGTCCAGATCCGCACGCGCACATCGCTGTTGACCGACGTCGTCCCGCCGATACTTTCCGTGACCTTCGGTTCGGGCAGGCCGGCGGTCGGGGTGATGCTGAAACTCAGGTCCGGGATCGGAAATCCGCTTGTCGGCGTGCCGGTGGTCACGGTGTGAAAACTGACGGTCATCTCGCCCGCGGGGAGCTCGAGGCTCGCCGAACCGGGGATCGCCACCTCACCGTAGGCATCGTACTCGTCGAGCACGAAAGCGTTCAGGATGAGCGCGGCGACGAACCCGAGCACCGATGCGACCAACGTGAGAATCGAAACCATGATCGCGATCCGCGGCGCGCGCCTCATGGCCGAAGTCTGTCATGGCGCCCGCCAAAAAACCGGCTACCCGGCGGTCTGTGCCGCGGCTCCGATCAGCCATGTCTGCAGGCCCACGCGCAGCCCCTCGCCGAACCGCTGCCCCGGATCGGGAAGCCCGATCGCCGACATCGCGGCCCGCACGGGTTCGGTGGGTACCGAGAACGGATACGCCCCCGCGATCAACATCAGCGACCCCTCGGCGAAGAACGCGCTGAACTCCGCGGGCAGCCAGGGCAGGTGACGGCCCACCAGCTCGGCCAGTGCCGCGATCCGCGACATCGCCCTGGCCTTGAAATCGCGGGCGAAATCGTGCGAGATGTTGCGTTCCAGCACCGACGCCATGGACCCGAGCAGTTCGCCGAGCAACGGCCGCGCGACCACCGAAACTCTGATCGCCGACGCCCCCCCACTTTCGTTGGTGAACAGCGCATGAAGAATAACCGGCCCCCA
>CAZOIX010001158.1:0-1599 GCA_964579685.1 uncultured Mycobacterium sp. | reverse complement strand
TCTGGAACGCCTTCTGGACGGCATCCCCAGCGATGCCGATATCACCGGCAGCGGAGATCCACTGCGACGCCTGCTCGGTCGTCGTGCCTGTGGCATCGGCGAACTGACCAGCAGCAAGCGCCCCGTCCTGGAACGCCTTCACCGACGACGCGGCGAACGCCGTCAGGGCGGCGCCGGCAGCAGCGGCAGCCGGAACCGCATTCGCCTTGAGCGCAGCGAACGCCCCGGACGTCCCCGCCTTAAACTTCCCCATCGCCGTGTCGGCGGCAGCAACGTCCGTCTTGATCTTCGTCAGCGACGAACGCAGACCGGTGTCGACCGCGTCGAAGATCGTCGTGATCCGGTTCGCCACGATCAGCCTCCGATCACGTCACGTCGAAATGGCGTTTGGTCACCCTGCGGGCTTCCGCCTCGGCGATCAGCGGCAGCTCACGCTCCATGCGCGCCACCGCATCGCTCGCCGTGTTCTTCCCGCGGGTGCGGCCGTTCCAGCGCTTAGCGCGGAACGAACGCACCTTGCGGAGATTCCCCGACTTCGTCCGGGCGGTCTCACCCGTCCGCCGGTTCACGCCGGGACCGAAGAACGCACCGCCGCCCCCGTCACCCTGATTGCGGCCTCGCTCGGCTACCGTCCACGGACCAGCCGACGTGCGGGTCGGCAGCAGGACCGCCGACGTACGACGGCGCTTGATCTGTGTGTCGAGCTCGGGCGCCCACCCGGAGAACTTCGGGTCGCCGCCCAGGTCGCGCGATGCTGCGTCATAGGCGATCGCCTGAGCGCGTTCGGCCATCAGCCACGTTGAGTTGCGGGACGCCTCGTGGGACATGTCATCGGCCCAATCGTTGACCTCACGTCCGAACGCCTCGAACGAATGCCACGTCGGCATCAGGTCACCACGTGCCGTTCGTCACCGCTCCGGTCACCTGAAGGCTCGCCGAAAACTCGACACGCCCGCCGACACCCGTCGACAGGTTGTACGCCGACACATACGTCTCGGCCGACACCTTGATCTGACCGGACACCGAACCACCGGGACCGAACTGGATCGTCGACGTCGTCGAACCAGCGGCCTGTGCCGCCTTCAACCCCGCGATGAACGTGCCGAGCGCGACGTCAGCCGGGCCTGAGATGTTCACGACGCCACCATCGGTGAGGCCGGGGATCATGTCCCGCGCCGAATCGCCGAACGTGGTCACGTCGAGAGTGTCGACGGGCTGAGGAAAGTCGATCTGATCGGCATACGCCGAGATGTCAACCGGGGAAGCCGCCACGCCATCGACCGCGATGAAGGCTCCCTTGCCTGCTTTGAACGCCATTGGTGGCTCCTAGTGGGGGTGAGGGGTGTGCAGATTCCGCCCGGCAGGAGGAGAAATCAGCGGCGCGACACCGCAACGAGGCGCGAGATCGAACCCGTACCGTCAACGTCGTCGACGACCCGCAGGTAGCGAGGAATCGAGCCGGTCACCGCGACACGCTCCGACGTCAGACCGGTCACCTGCGAGAAGGTGAACACGGTCGCCCAGCCGGTCGTTCCGTTCGCCGACCCTTCGATGATGATGTCGTCCGAGGTGAACCCGGAGAACGCCGTCACATGCAGA
>CAZOIX010001157.1:0-1601 GCA_964579685.1 uncultured Mycobacterium sp. | reverse complement strand
TGCCTCGCCCACGCCCTTGGCGCCAAGGATCGTGTCGCCGGTGGGTGTCTCGATGCGAACACCGCCAGCATCTGAAGCGATCTTCGTGGCGGGAGTGTTTTCAAAGAGCTTTGCGCCAGCCTCCGCTGCCACGCGTGCGGTGCCAACCACCAGTTTGAGTGGATGGATATGGCCGGTGCCGATATCGCGCAACCCGCAGTAATAATGGTTGGAGCCGAGCCGTTCCGCCGTCTCCTGTTTGCTCATGAACGACAGATGCGGATAATCGTAGCGCTCCGCCAGCGCGTCTGCGTGATGGCGATAGGTATATTCCATGTTGCGCTTGTGGGCGACGGAGAGCTGGCCGGGCGTGAAATCGATATCGATCTTCTGGGCGCGGGCGAAATCCAGAAGATGGGACTTGGCATCCTCGGCCATGCGGAAAAAGGCGAGCGAGCGCGCCTTGCCGAGCTTGTGCTCCATTTCTTCCGGCCACCAATGCTGGCCGGTGCCGAGCTGGCCGCCATTGCGCCCCGATGCGCCATCGCCGAACCGGGCAGCGTCGACCAGCGCCACGTCAACGCCGTCGGCGGCCAGTTGATAGGCGGCCTGAAGGCCGGTGAAGCCGCCGCCGACGATAATGACGTCCGCTCTTGTCGAGCCGTCAAGCTGCGGATAGGTCGGCCGCTCGGCAAGCGTTGCCTGATACCAGGAAAGGCCCGGCGCAATCGGGCTTTGCCATGTCATTCGCGAAGGTCTCCGTCATCCAGGGTCGATTGCTGTTACACGTGAAGGAGCAGGAATTCCCGCTCCCACGGGCTGATCACCTCCATGAAGGTTTCGAATTCGCCGCGCTTTATACCCGCGTAGAGGTCGATGAACTCGTGCGACAGCACCGGAATGAGCGCCGTTTCGGCCTCCATCAGCGCCAGCGCCTCCAAGAGGCCGCGCGGCAGGTCGACAATGCCCTCATTGGCGGTGTCGGCTGTGGGCGCGGAAGGATCGGCAAGGTTCTCGATGCCGAGATAGCCGCAGGCAAGCGAGGCGGCAAGCGCCAGATAGGGGTTGGCGTCGGAACTCGGCAGCCGGTTTTCCACGCGGCGCGAGTCCGGATCGGAAACCGGGATGCGGAACGCCGTGGTGCGGTTGTCATAACCCCAGGCGGTGTTG
Source organism: uncultured Mycobacterium sp. (assembly GCA_964579685.1). Taxonomy (GTDB): domain Bacteria; phylum Actinomycetota; class Actinomycetes; order Mycobacteriales; family Mycobacteriaceae; genus Mycobacterium. The sequence goes on along the minus strand of CAZOIX010001157.1, from coordinate 452 downwards.
ACAGGGCAGGCCATGTCGGGCGTCAGCCGGCGGTAGGAATTCACATAGGGCGCCATCATCACCAGCGTCGACGGCACGTATTTCTGCATGCCGCCGATGAAGTGGAAGAATTCGGGCGAGGGCTCGCCATTTTCCAGCGAGAACACGTTGCGGCCGGTCTCGATATCGATCAGCGACTGATGGATATGCATCGCCGAGCCCGGCTGGCCCTGCATTGGCTTGGCCATGAAGGTGGCGAAGGTGCCGTGCTTGGTGGCTGCTTCCCGGATAGTGCGCTTGAAATAGAACACCTGGTCGGCAAGTTCCAGCGGATCGCCGTGGCGCAGGTTGATCTCGAGCTGGGCCGGACCTTCCTCGTGGATCAGCGTGTCGATCTCCAGCCCCTGCGCCTCGCAGAAGTGGTAGATGTCGTCGATCAGTTCGTCGAATTCGTTGATACCGGCGATCGAATA
>CAZOIX010001156.1:0-1601 GCA_964579685.1 uncultured Mycobacterium sp. | reverse complement strand
TGAGGTAGAGATCGACCAGCGTCGGGATGAACTGCTTCACCTTGGAATCGCCCTCCACGCAGCCGACGATCTTGCGGCCCGAGAGGATCTGCTCGTTGGCGTCGAAGGAGTATTCGGTGCCCGACGGCGGCGCTCCGACCACCACCAGCGTGCCACGGTTGGCAAGCGAACCCCACGCACCGCGCGCCGCCGTGGCATTGCCGCTGCATTCGATGGCGTAGTCGACGCCGCCTGCCGCGATCTTGCGCACGGCCTCGGGGACATCGGTGTCCTTCGTGACATGCACGGTGTCGGTCGCGCCCAGTTCCTTCGCCAGCGCCAGCCGGTCCTCGTTGGTATCGACCGCGATGATCGGCGAGCATCCGGCAACCTTTGCGCCCATGATCGCGGCCATGCCGACGCTGCCCACGCCAGACACCAGCAGGCTCGATCCCGCAGGCGGCTGCGCGGTGCGCATCACCGCGCCCGCGCCGGTCTGGATGCCGCAGCCCAGCGGGCCGAGCAGCGAGATGTCCACGTCGCCATCGATCTTCACCACGTTGCGCTCGTGCGCGATCGAGTAGGTCGCGAAGCTCGACTGCTGGAAGAAGGCGGCGTTGGGGCCGTCATCGAACACCGGCGCATCGTCGCCCTGCCGCTTGTTCATGAAGTTGAGCGGGTTGAAGTCCGCGCAATAGGCAGGGTCACCTTCCTGACAGGGGCGGCAATGGCCGCACGATCCGTAGGAGAGGACGACATGGTCGCCCTTCGCGATGTCGGTCACGTGGCTGCCGGTCGCGACGACCTTGCCCGCGCCTTCATGGCCGAGGACGACGGGGAAGTTGGTCGGCAGGTCGCCCGCCTGCACCGCGAGATCGGTATGGCACACGCCGGTCGCGACCAGCTCGATCAGCACCTCGTGCGGGCCGGGATCGGCGATCTCGCGCTCCTCTATGGCGAAGTCGGCTCCGGCTTCGGAAACGACGGCGATGCGGGCGGTGGTTGTCATGGGGATTCTCCTTCGGGGGTTGTCTCGATAACTTTTCCCGACGGGTCCGCGTTCCGGCCTATCGCCCGCGCGCGGTAGCGTTTATCGCAACGCCCATGCTGCCACGCGAAACAATTGCCACTGCCCAGATCCCCGGCGGGGAGACGCTGACCCTCGTCAGCCACGGGCGCGACTTCATCATCATGCTCGGCCGGGACGAGCTGATGGGCACGCGGATGCAGTTTTCCGAAGAACAGCTGGCGTCACCTATCGCGCCGCGCTCGCCAAGCTTCCCGCCGGCGGCAGCGTTACCGTCGCCGAACTGGTGCCCGAGATCCTCGAGTGGGCACGCGGTCCGCTCGCGCACCTGAGCGCAGAGAGCCTCGACGATCCGCGCGGGGAGGTGATCCTGTGCAATGTCGAGGCGCTGATCGACGATGCAAATGACGGCACCAGCGCCAAATACGATGCGATCCTGCTCGACGTCGACAATGGCCCGGACGGGATCGTGGTCGACAGCAATTTCCGGCTCTACACCCGTACCGGCATCGCCAAGGCGAAGGATGCGCTCAATCCCGGTGGGATCATGGCGGTGTGGTCTGCCGCGCCCGACCACAAGTTAACCCCGCGCCAG
>CAZOIX010001155.1:0-1601 GCA_964579685.1 uncultured Mycobacterium sp. | reverse complement strand
GATCAGACCGGGCGACCACCAGGCCTGATCCATCAGGTCGGTGCTCGCACCGGCGGCGATCGCGGCCCTGTGCGCCAGCCCGGTGTTGCCCGGCGCACCCATGGTGCCCGATACCGTTCCAGGGACGCCGTATTCGGCTCGCATCTCGGCGTTCTGTTCGAATCCGCCTGCGGCGAGCAGCACACCGCGCCGGGCCGTGATCGTTCGCCGCCTGCCGTCGCATTCGACAACGCCACCGGTGACACGACCGTCGTCGACGGTCAGCTCGACGAGGCTGGTGTTCAGATGGGCGGCAACGGCGGGATTGTCGGCCATCGCCGAGAGGAAACGACCCACGACCGCCCGCCCCCCGGTGAGGAAGTCGGGCTGCGGCGCGCCGAGGCGCTCGTGGTCCAACGGTCCGCGGACCTGGCCCTGGAATCGGCCAAGGCGCTCGCCCGGCAGCCCTTTACAGACGGTATGGCGCATGCCGTCGTTGCGCGCACCCGGGACGGAACTGTAGTAGTCGGGCCACGGCAATATCTTGAACGCGAAATGGTCATCGGCCTCGAGATATTCGATCAGTGCCGCGCCGCCGCGCACATAGGTCTCCTGCAGTTCCGCGGGGGTGCGATCGCCCACCACTGTGCGGTAGTAGCGCAGGGCCTCATCGAGGCTGTCGTCGACGCCTGCACGGACCAGCACAGGGTTGCAGGGGTACCACATTCCACCACCGCCGGAGTAGGCGAACGTCCCGCCGAACTGGTCGGTTGCCTCGACGATCGCCACCGAAAGTCCTTCGCGCGCAGCGGTGTATGCCCCGGCGAGCGCACCGGCGCTACCGGCCACCAGAACGTCGACGGTTTCCTCAGCTTCAGAGGCAGTGGTCACAGGTTCCTCGATCTGTTGACGAAGCGGCCCTCACGCGGTGAGAAGAGCCATCCGCCACCGGCTTTGGTCCCGCCGTCGACGGGAATGTTGTGGCCGGTGACGAATGCGGATTGGTCCGATGCCAGAAACAGCGCGACGCGGGCCTGGTCCTCGGGCCATCCGACCCGGCCCACGGGCGCCCACGAGCCCCAGAGGTCGTGGTGATCCTCGTACCCGGTCAGATAATCGACCTGCGGCGTCTGGGCCAGGTCGGTGCCGATGCCGTTGACGCGGATGCCGTGCCGCCCGAGGTCCACGGCCAGGCAGGTGGTGAAGTGCGCGGCCGCAGCCTTCATGGCGCCGTACACCGGGTCCTTGGGGTAGCCGCGCATACCCTCCACCGAATGCACGGTGACGATGCTGCCGCGATGCGCGTCGATCATCGACGGGACGAACGCCCGGGTAACGGCGAAGACGTGGCGCAGGTTGATGTCGTACTGCTGCTGCCACGACTGCGGCGTCGATTCGTGGAACGGCACCAGGGGCCGATAGTCGCCGACGTTGTTGACCAGGACGTCGACCCGATCGTGTTCGGCGAGCACCGCCTCCGCCAGCCGGGCGACGTCATCGTCGTTGGTCACGTCGAGGACATGGCTACGCACCGATCCACCCGCACCGGCCACCTCGTCGTGGATGCGTTCGGCGCGTTCGGAGTCGACCTCGGCGACCTCGACGAGCGCGCCGTGCTGGGC
>CAZOIX010001154.1:430-1607 GCA_964579685.1 uncultured Mycobacterium sp. | reverse complement strand
CGGCGTACCGGCTGGTCGGCGCGCACCTCGACAGCTCGCCGGCAAGTCCCGGCATCAACAACGACGGCTCAGGGGTCGCTGCCGTGCTGGAGACGGCCGCGGCGCTCGGGTCAGCGCCGCAGATCACGAATGCCGTGCGCTTCGCGCTGTGGGGTTCGGAGGAGAACTCGCTTCAGGGACCGACGAAGTACATCCGCGGCCTCCCGCCAGGTCAACTCGACGAGATCGCGCTCTATCTGAGCCTGGACATGATCGGTTCGCCGAACGCCGGGTACTTCACCTACGACGGCGACCAGTCTGCCCAGCCGAATCCCGAGATCCCGTTGGCGACCGTACCCGGCGGTTCGGCGGGGATCGAGCGGACACTGGCGGGATATCTCAACACCGCCGGGGTGCGGCCGGCCGATATGCCGCTGACCCGGTACACCGACTATTACCCGTTCCTGTCCGTCGGGGTCCCGATCGGAGGACTGACGGCTGGGGGATCGCAGCTGAAAACCGAAGTGCAGGCACGGCTCTGGGGTGGCCGGGCCGGCGCAGCCTACGACCCCAACTATCGCACTCCCCGCGACAACATCGACAACATCGACCGAGACGCGCTGTCGATGATGGGGTCGGCGGCGGCGTTCGCGGTCGGCACGTACGCGCAATCGGTCGAGGGTGTCAACGGCGTTCCGCCGTGGGATCAGCGGCATCGGAGCGCTCCCTAGCCGGCCGCAGGCCCAGCAATCGCATGCCGTGGTAGACGAGTAGGGCGGCGATCGATCCGAGCGCGATCCCGGTGAAGGTCAAATTGCCCGCATGCCAGGTGAAGTCGGCGATGCCGATGATCAATGGGATGGCCGCGGTCATCTGGTTGACGGGCCGGGAGAAGTCCACTCGGTTGGTCAGCCATATCCGCACCCCGAGTACGCCGACCAGTCCGTAGAGCACGACCGTCGCCCCGCCGAGCACGCCCGCGGGGATGGCCGAGATCGCTGCGCCGACCTTCGGGCACAACGACAGCAGGATGGCGACGGCCGCGGCAACCCAGTAGGCCGCCGTCGAATAGACCCGGGTGGCCGCCATGACCCCGATGTTTTCGGCATACGTGGTGGTCGCCGAGCCGCCACCGAACCCCGCCAGCGTCGTGGCCACCCCGTCGGCGGCCAGTGCCCGCCCCGTCACGGGGTCGACG
>CAZOIX010001154.1:0-420 GCA_964579685.1 uncultured Mycobacterium sp. | reverse complement strand
CGACGTCGGTGCCCGTCATCTGGCCGACCGACATGACGTGCCCGATGTTCTCGGCGACCAGAGCGATCACGGCGGGCAGGAACATGGGCAGCACCGCGAGCGTGAACGTCGGGGTCTGGAACTCGGGCAGACCGAGCCACGGGGCCGTTTCGATGCCCGAGGTGTCGACATCGCCGAGCAGCAGCGCCAGCACGTAGCCCGCGAGTACCGCGAAAAAGATCGCGAGCCGTCCGATGATGCCGCGGAAGAACGCCAGCGCCGCCACCAGCAGCACCAGGGTGACGATGCCGACGAGCGGTCCCTTCTCGAAGTTCGCCTTCGCGGCGGGTGCGAGGTTGAAACCGATCAGGGCGACGATCGCGCCGGTCACCACCGGCGGCAGTACCACGTCGCTCCAGTGCGTGCCGACCAGATGGACGA
>CAZOIX010001153.1:0-1607 GCA_964579685.1 uncultured Mycobacterium sp. | reverse complement strand
CTTCTCCGTACCGGCCGCGCCCACGAGCACCGGGATGTGCGCCTGGATCGGCTTGGGCCAGGCCCAACTGGGGCCGAACTTGACGAACTCGCCGTCGTAGGAGGCCTCCTCCTCGGTCCACAGACTGCGCATGGCCTCCAGATATTCACGCAGCATGGTGCGCCGCCGGCCCGGCGGCACGTTGTGGTCGGCCAATTCGTCAGTGTTCCAACCGAATCCGACGCCCAGGCTGACGCGGCCGCCGGAGAGGTGATCCAGCGTGGCGATCGACTTCGCCAGTGTGATCGGGTCGTGTTCGACCGGCAGCGCCACCGCCGTGGACAGCCGCACCCGCGACGTCACGGCGCATGCGGCACCGAGCGACACCCACGGGTCGAGGGTGCGCATGTAGCGATCATCGGGCAATGTCTCATCACCAGTGGTGGGGTGGGCGGCCTCGCGCTTGATCGGAATGTGGGTGTGTTCGGGCACGTAGAACGTCGTGAAGCCGTGGTCGTCGGCGAGCTTGGCTGCTGATGCCGGGTCGATGCCCCGGTCGCTGGTGAAAAGTACGAGCCCGTAGTCCATAGCAAGAATTAGAACGTGTTCTAGTCCGAAGGGCAATGTCGGGGTCGAAAACACCGACGTTTTCCTCATCGCGATCCATACCGATGACGTCGACGCGCCCGCGCGGCCTGATGGCTGACCATGACGACAGAACGCATCGCCGACCAGGTCAAGTTCGCCTACTGGGTGCCCAACGTCAGCGGGGGCCTGGTGACCAGCGATATCGAACAACGCACCGACTGGAACTACGAGTACAACGCCAAGCTTGCTCAGACCGCTGAGAACAACGGCTTCGAGTACGCGCTGTCCCAGGTCCGCTATGAGGCCAGCTACGGCGCGGAGTATCAGCACGAATCCACCAGTTTCTCCCTGGCGCTGCTGCTGGCCACGCAGCGGCTCAAGGTGATCGCCGCTGTCCATCCCGGCCTGTGGCAGCCGGCCGTACTGGCCAAGCTCGGCGCAACGGTCGACCACCTCTCCAACGGCCGCTTCGCCGTCAATGTGGTGTCGGGCTGGTTCAAGGACGAGTTCACTCACCTGGGCGAGCCGTGGCTCGAGCACGACGAGCGGTATCGCCGCAGTGCGGAGTTCCTCCAGGTACTTCGCGAACTATGGACAGCCGATGACAAGGTGGAATTCCGCGGGGACTTCTACCGAATCCACGAATTCACCCTGAAGCCGAAGCCCGTCAACACCCCCGCGAGACCGAATCCCGAGATCTTCCAGGGCGGCAATTCGACGGCCGCGCGCCGCAACGGCGGCCGCTACGCCGACTGGTACTTCTCCAACGGCAAGGACTTCGACGGCCTGACCGAACAGGTGGTCGACGTTCGCGCACACGCCCGCGAGGCCGGTCGTGAAGTGGGGATCGGGCTCAACGGGTTCATCATTGCGCGCGACACCGAACGTGAGGCACGCGACACATTGCGTGAGATCGTCGAGAAGGCCAACCGGCCGGCGGTGGAGGGTTTCCGCGCCGCCGTGCAGCAGGCGGGCAACTCGGCGTCCGACAAGCGCGGCATGTGGGCGGATTCGACGTTCGAGGACTTGGTCCAGTACAA
>CAZOIX010001152.1:0-1610 GCA_964579685.1 uncultured Mycobacterium sp. | reverse complement strand
GTGCGGCAGGTTCCCGTCGTGACCCTGTCGACCGACAGCGCATTGCCGGCCGATCCGGAGGAAGCCGCACCGCAACCTGCTCTTTTCGGGCCGTTGCCCGGGCCCGCTCCAGCACCCACGATGGTGCCGGCCGCGGTGCCGGCCGCGCCTCCGGCTCAGGCCGTGTTCAACCCGCTCTTCAGCGCCCTGCCATAGGGCCGCGCGCGAGCGGCTACCAGGTCCAGACCGAGGGGTCGGCCGGCGGGTAGTTCATGCAGACGTCCGTGGCGTGCGCGACGACACCCTTGTTGTTGAAGAACAACTTCGCCCAGTTGCCCCAGCGGGTGGCCATCTGCTCGTAGTAGACGTTGGTCGCGGTGTTCTCGGAGTACTGCCTGCGACCGGCGTAGTCCAGCGAGAAGAACCAGTAGATCCGGTTGCGGGCGCCGGTCTGCACGTCGGCAGGCCGGTTCTTGTAGTCGATCATGTACCGCTCGTAGTACATCGGATCCTGATCGCGGGCCGCCGCCATGTACTGGTCGACGGTGCAGGTGGTCCTCATGATGCGGTTGGGGATCGGGTACTCGTCGGTGGCGTCCGCGGCGGCGACGGCAGGAAAAATCATCGCCGCACAACCGAGCGCGGCTGCGGCAAGGCTCGCTTTGCGTAACATCGTGTTCTCCTTGCTATCTCGACGCTTGGTCCAGAATGGGCAGCTTCTCAGGGCAGTAGTACCGCAGACCGGCGGCGAGGAACTGCCAGGCCTGCTCGGTGGTGCTGTCCTTGATCAGCTGGTTGTGGACGAACTGGGCCGACATGTTGGCGTCCTTGTCGAGGCCCTTGTACAACCGCTTACACGTGATCTTGCCGATCCAGGCGTTGTAGTCCTTCTGCCCGTAGATGCCGTACGTGTGCAGCTCGTTGCTGAAATCCGTGTCAACGTCGGCTTGCGCGGGTGCTGCCGCCAGCAGTGCTGCTGCGGCGAGCGAGATCCCTACCCCCAATAAACGCTTCACTGCTGTCCTCCCTGAGGCCCCGCTGGGGCCACCTGCTGCGGTGGTTGCGGCCACGGCGACGGCACCGGCCGCGCCCGAACCCGCTGTGGCCACCAGAACCACTTACCCATCAATGCCGCAATGGACGGCGTCATGAACGACCGAATTACTAGCGTATCGAACAATAGCCCGAGTCCGATGGTTGTTCCGACTTGTCCGATAACTGTGAGTTCGCTGACCGCCATCGACATCATCGTGAAGGCGAACACCAGACCCGCCGACGTGACCACCGATCCGCTTCCGCCCATCGCGCGGATGATTCCGGTGTTGACGCCCGCATGCAGCTCTTCTTTGAGCCGCGATACCAGCAGCAGATTGTAGTCGGCGCCGACCGCCAACAGAATGATGACCGCCATGGCCATCACCATCCAGTGCAACTCGATGCCCAGAAGGTGTTGCCAGATGAGCACCGAGAGCCCGAACGAGGCGCCCAGCGAAATCACCACGGTGCCGACGATGACCGCGGACGCCACCACACTGCGGGTGATCAGCAACATGATGACGAAGATCAGGCCGAGTGACGCGATGGCCGCGATGAGAAGGTCGTATTTTCTGCCGTCGGCCATGTCCTTGAAC
>CAZOIX010001151.1:0-1613 GCA_964579685.1 uncultured Mycobacterium sp. | reverse complement strand
GCCCGAACGCGCGCGGTGCGCAACGCGGCCGATCCGGTGACGTTGGAGGAGTTCGGCGTCCTGCTCGGTCAGTCGACCGGCACGCGTGTCAAGGCGAAGTCGGGCGCGACCGTGTCGGTGAAGAACGCGCTGGGTCTGTCGGCCTGGTACTCCGGCGTGCGTCACATCTCCGAGGTCATGGCGGGTCTGCCGATCCACCGGTATCGGGACACGCCCGAGGGTCGGGAACGCAGGTCGAAGCCGACGTGGATGCTGATGCCCGATGTCGAGCAGACATGGTACGGCCTGGTCGAGTTCTGGCTGATGTCGCTGCTGCATCGCGGCAACGCCTACTCGTTCAAGCTCCGCAACGGCGCGAATCAGGTGGTCGGACTCCGGGAAATCCACCCGGATCGCGTGACAACGGGTCAGGCGCCGGACGGTACGAAGCGGTTCCTCATCGACGACATCGAGCGGCCGTACACGACCCGCGACATCTTCCACATTCCGGGCCTGGCGTACAACGGGCGCGTCGGACTGAACCCGATTCAGACGTTCGCTGACTCGCTCGGCAACGTCATGGCGGCCGAGGAGTATTCGTCGCGGTTCTTCTCGAACGGGACGAACCTCGGCGGCATCATCTCGGTCGGCGAGGACATCACGTCCGCAGATCAGCTACACGAGTACAAGCGGGTGTGGGAGGACTTCCACCAGGGGTTGCTGAACGCCCACCGCACGGGTGTGCTGACGAAGGGCACGACGTATGAACGTCTGGCCCTGAATCCCGAGGACACGCAGTTGATCGAGACCCGCCAGTTCGGTGTGGTGGAGATCGCACGAATGCTGCGCCTGCCACCGCACAAGCTGTACGACCTCACGCACGCCACCTACTCGAACATCGAGCACCAGTCAATCGAGGCGACGACGGACGGCATCCAGCCGTGGTGCGAGCGGATTGAAGCGTTCGTGAACGCCGACCGCGACTTGACGCCTCCCCGCACGTTCGTCGAGTTCGACTTGGAGGGTCGCCTGCGCGGCGACACGAAGTCTCGGTACGAGGCGTACACGAAGGCGGTCGGCGGTGCGTGGGCCGTCGCGAACGAAGTGCGTCGGCTCGAGAACTTGCCGCCGATCGACGGCGGTGACGTGCTGTGGCGACCACTGAACACCACCGATGCCGCCAACCCGGTCGACGAGGACGGAGAGCCGAATGGGCAAGCCAACAACCCCTGATCAGCTGCGCGCGTTCCTCGCTCGCCGAGCCGACTCGCGCCCCCGGAACGAGGTTCCGGTCGTACAGATCGAAGGCTCAACGGCGACGATCCGCCTGTTCGATCCGGTCGACTCATGGGGCGAGTGGTGGGGTATGTCCGCCAAGGAGTTCGCTTCCGCGCTTGACAGCCTGCCGGCGAACGTGTCGACGGTTGAGTTGTTGATCAACTCGCCGGGTGGCGAGGTGTTCGAGGGCGTCGCAATGGTGAACGTGATGCGCGCCCACCCCGCCCGCACCCGCGCCGTTGTGCAGGGGCTCGCGGCGTCGGCTGCTTCGTTCATCGCGTGTGCCGCTGATGAGACGGTGATGCAGCCGAACTCGACGATGACCTCAGCGGCGATGGGCCGTTCACCGTATTCGC
>CAZOIX010001150.1:0-1613 GCA_964579685.1 uncultured Mycobacterium sp. | reverse complement strand
CGGACTACCCGGCCTGCGGTCTTTTCTGCGGTAGCAGTCATATCTCTCTTCGCTTCCTGAAAGGGGCGTGCTTGTCGCCTATTTCGCGTCGGCCAGCGCGTTGGCGCCGCCGACGATCTCGCTGATTTCCTGGGTGATCTGAGCCTGACGTTCACGGTTGGCCGCGAGTGTCAGCGCCTTGATCAGATCGTCGGCGTTGTCGGTAGCGGACTTCATCGCCCGGCGCCGGGAGGCTGATTCCGAAGCCGCCGCCTCCAACAGCGCGGCGTAGACGCGGGTGGCGACGTAGCGCGGCAGCAGCGCGTCGAACAACGTCTCGGGGTCCGGCTCGAACGAGAATAGCGTGTGCGGACCGTCTTCGGGCGTCTCGTCTTCGACGTACTCGACGACCATCGGCGCGATGCGTCGGGCCACCGCAGTCTGCGACAGCATCGACCTGAATTCCGTGAAGACGATGTGCAATTCGTCCACGCCGAGGATGCCGTCCTCGCCGGGATCGTCGCCCTCGTCGTCGGCGCCCGCCATGAACGCCGTCACCAGCGTTTCGGCGATCTCACGAGCATTTTCATACGTCGGCCGCTCCGAGAAGCCGGTCCATGACTCCGTCACCTCACGGTTACGGAAGCTGTAGTAGCCCAAGGCCTTCCGGCCGACGGTGTAGACCACCGGGTTCTTACCCTCTTCGCGCAACAGCGAGAACAGCTCCTCGGACTGGCGCAGCACGTTGGCGTTGTAGCCACCGCACAGACCACGGTCCGACGACACCACAAGCACGCCCGCCCGCTTCGGGTTCTCCCGCGCGACGAGCAGCGGGTGATCCAGCGCGCTCGCGCTGGCCAACTCGGTGAGCATGCTGGTGATCTCTGTCGAATACGGCCGAGCCGCCTCGACTCGGGCCTGCGCCTTGGCGATCCGCGACGTCGCGATCAGTTCCTGGGCCTTGGTGATCTTCTTGATCGACCCCGCGGAACGGATGCGCCCACGTAGCTCGCGCAGTGTTGCAGCCATCTAGCTTCTCCAGACCCCTTCGGCGTCTTACTTCTTGCCTGCCGGCTTGCGGACCTTGACGGATTCCTTCTCGACATCTTCCTCGTCCATGGCCTCGGCCTCGGCCTCGTTCACCACAACCGAGCTTCCGTCGCTGGCCGAGAAGCCCTTCTTGAACTCGTTGATGATGTCGGCGAGCTTTTCCTCGGCCTCTTCGGAGAGCTTCTTGGACTCCCGAATGCCCTTGAGGATGTCCTCGTGGGACGCCTTGACGTGCTCCAGCAGTTCGGATTCGAAGCGCGCAACATCCTCGACCGGTACCGAATCCAGATGACCGCCGGTGCCGAGGAAGATCGCGACCACCTGATCCTCGACGGGGTAGGGGGTGTACTGGGGCTGCTTCAGCAACTCGACCAGGCGGGCACCGCGATCCAGCTGAGCCTTCGACGCCGCGTCCAGGTCGGAGGCGAACGCCGCGAATGCCTCCAGCTCGCGGTACTGCGACAGCTCCAGACGCAGCGAGCCGGCCACCTCTTTCATCGCCTTGATCTGGGCGGCACCACCGACGCGGGACACCGACACACCGACGTTGATGGCCGGCCGCACACCCTGGTTGAACAGGTCGG
>CAZOIX010001149.1:0-1617 GCA_964579685.1 uncultured Mycobacterium sp. | reverse complement strand
GCCCAGGCGTTCCGGCACGACGAGATCAAGTCCGACCGTGCCGAACTCGACGCCAGGTGGCGCGACATGATCGTCGACGCCATCGAATCGGCGGACGCGTCGGAGTTCGACGCCAGCATCGACACCCGCATGTTCGCGCTGGAGTTCGCGGCGCTGCTCGACGGCCTGTCCATCCAGGTTGCCCTCGATGACCCTGAGGTCGACTCGGACCTGGCCTACGACATCGCGATGCGGTTCGCGGAACGTGAACTGGGCCTTGCCGCGGCGAAGAAACGGGTGAACGGCCGGGCAAAAGTCAAGAAGGGGTGAGCACCGCCACGTCGTCGGCCACCGGATCTGCCACCGCTTGAGCCTGGCTGCGGTGCAACACCCGCACCGCATCGTGCGTGCAGACGCAGTGGACCTGGGCTCCTGGCGCGTGCGGTACCGACCGGGGACCGGCATGGTTGGGCACTTCGACGATCAGCGATGCGGGTGCGCCGACGTCGACGTGCACCTGCGTGCAGTTGCCGAGGTAGACCACCTCCGACACCACACCGCGAATCACGTTGTGGCCCTGACTGATCGGGTCGTCGGGAGAATGTAGACTGATCCGCTCCGGCCTGATGACGATCGCGGCCGCTCCCAAATCGGCGGAGTCACCGACGGCGGCCCCCAGCCGGGTGTCCAGCGCTTCGCATACCGCTGAAGCGCCGCTGGCCTCGAGGACGACGGCGTCAAAGATGTTGGCGGCACCGAGAAATCCCGCGACAAAGGTGGTGGCAGGCGCGGAGTAGATCTCCTGCGGTGGCCCCACCTGCTCGACGCGCCCCTCCGCGAGCACCGCGATCTGATCGCTCATCGTGAGCGCTTCTTCTTGGTCGTGGGTCACATAGACGAAGGTGATCCCCACCTCGCGCTGCACCGCGCGCAGTTCCAATTGCAACTGCTTGCGCAGCTTCGCATCCAGCGCGCCCAAAGGCTCGTCGAGCAACAGCACGCGCGGACGCAACACCAGGGCCCGGGCCAACGCGACACGCTGCTGCTGGCCGCCGGACAGCTGAGCTGGACGCCGTTTGGCGAAGTCGCTCATCCGGACGAGGTCCAGCGCCTCCCCGACGCGGTGCTTGGTGTCCTCGCGTGACGACTTCTGGTATTTCAACCCGAACGCGACGTTGTCCCAGACCGTCATGAACGGGAACAACGCGTAGGTCTGGAAGACGGTGTTGACCGGGCGCCGATGGGGCGGATCACCCGCGACGTCGCGGCCGTCCAGCTCGATCCGCCCGGAACCGGGTTTGTCGAAACCCGCAATCATCCGCAGCGTCGTCGTCTTTCCGCACCCGGATGCGCCCAGCAGCGAATAGAACTCGCCGGCCGGAATGGACAGGTCGATGCCCATGACGGCCGGAATGCCGTCGAAGGACTTGACCAACTGGTGCAGCTGGATCGCCCCCCCGGTCACAGGGTCCAGCCCCCGCTCAGGCAACCGGAGACATCACCGCGTCGGCGAACCGCGTGAAGTTCGCGGCGAATCGGTCGACATCGTCGCGTTGGTGCTGGACGGACAACAGCCATTGCTCCACCTTCCCCCACGGCGGGAGAAACACCCCGCCATTGTGCTGCATCAGCCAGTGC
>CAZOIX010001148.1:0-1619 GCA_964579685.1 uncultured Mycobacterium sp. | reverse complement strand
TCGCACTCTCGGGAAAGTCGTTGGGCAGCGTGATCAGTTGCGGCGCATCGAATTTCAGCTGGTTCTTGTCGAGCTTGGGGGGTAGTTGATCGAGCGTCGCCAGACTGCCCCGGCTGACGGCCGCGCGGCCGAGCTTGGGCTCTGCGCTGATGAGGTCGAACCAGGCGCTGGAATAGGTATAGCGGCTTTCGCTGCCGTCGAGGTGCACGGCGACCGTTTCGTCGAGGTCCTTGGTGGCGACACCGTCGGCGATGAAGTACGCCGTCTCGGTGCGGGTCATCGCGATGCTGGCGCGCAACACGATGCCGGTCAGGCCGTTGCCGCCGACGGTGGCCCAGAACAATTCGCGTTCGGGTCCATCGGGCGTGATGGTGCGCACTTCGCCGTCGGCCGTCAGCAGGTCCATCGACACCACGTGGTTGCCGAAGCTGCCCGCGCTGTGATGGTTCTTGCCGTGGATGTCGGAGGCGATGGCTCCGCCGACGGTGACCTGCCGGGTCCCGGGCAGCACCGGAACCCACAGCCCGAACGGCAGCGCGGCCTTCATCAGCTGATCCAGGCTGACCCCGGCGTCGACGTCGGCCACCGCGGTGTCGGCGCTGACCGAGTGGATCCGGTTCAGCGCGGTCATGTCGATGACAAGACCGCCGCCGTTGCATGCTTGGTCGCCGTAGGAGCGACCGAGACCCCGCGCGAGGATGCCGCGGCGCAGAAACGCAGGACTGGACGGAGCGGGATCGTTGGCTTCGCGAACCGCATTGGCGATCAGGTCGACGTCCGGGGTGGACAGGACCTGCGCCACCGACGGTGCGGTGCGCCCGAACCCGGTCAGGGCACGCGCGGTCGTCGGCAGGTTGTCGAACATCGTGACGAGGGTACCGTGCGCCGGTCACGGCCCGGCCGAGCCGAAAAATTGGCGCACGGGAGCGGTCGGAACCTGCGTTAACGTGGGATCTCGACTGTTGGGGGTCTTGTCCGATGCTGCTCAGCGACATCGACACGTGGAATGTGGGGGCTTTGCAGTCGATCGCCCACGAACTCTCCGGAGAGCTCGAGACCATCGAGGATGTCGCCTCGGATCTGGAGCTCATTTCCCGGCTGCCCGGGTGGGATTCGCCTGCCGCGGACGCCGCGCGAGGAAAGATCGCCGAATCCGCGGGCAAGGTGCTCGACGACGCCGCGGTGATCGGCGCGGTGCAGCAACTGGCCTCCGAGACGGCCGCGGCCGTCGCGAAACTGCACACCGAGCTGGACGCCGTTCGCGCCGATGTCGCTGCACAGGGCGGCTACCTGACCCTGTCGGACGACGGCGACGTCACCATCAATGCGCCGCCGGACATGCGCGACGAGCTGCGGCCCATCGCCGACGACATCGAATCCCGGGCCAAGGCCCTGATCCATCAGGCCGAGGACATCGACGCCGACTGCGCCGAGGTCTTCGGCCATGTCGAGAACGGCGACATCACCGCCAAGGGTGCGACAGACGCGCCAAGCGCCCAGCAGATGGGCCGCGACCAGTCGGGGCTTTCGGCACCGTATCCGCCCGAGGGCGAAGGCGTCATGCCCCAGGACGTCACCGCATGGTGGAACGCGTTGTCGGAGCAGGAGCAGAACAAGGT
>CAZOIX010001147.1:0-1620 GCA_964579685.1 uncultured Mycobacterium sp. | reverse complement strand
ACGGCGCACTCATGACGGGGGGCGGGGTCGGCGACAGCACGGCCAATCCGCCGGATCCGGCTGCGCTGCCGACAGGGGCGCGCTCGGACGACGAGCTGTACGACCTGCTTCCGTTCGTGGACGCCGGAGACTTCTCGATCAGGGTCAACACGTCGAACCCGTCGAACGACGACAACATCTTCTTCGCTGCCTTCGTCACCAATCCGTTCATCACGACGATCAACACTCCGTGAACCGGGCGCTGCCCGGCGCTACGTCTGACCACCGCACATCGTGCGATTCACTTCGTCAGTGTGCGGACGCCATGGGACACCTTCACATCGGGCCAACCGAAGGGGCGGACACCGATCGATCGTTGTACGGAGAACTGGCCTCGGCCGCCGTCGCCGAAGAGTCGCCGGTTGGCGAGTGACCGGCAACCGCGTGCGGTCCCCGCAGAGCGGTGCGTAGACACCTCACACAGTTGCCCACCATCGCGCGGGACGGCGAGTGCATCCGGCGGCCCTCCACCATCCGGCCGAGGACGGCGTCGCGGCTCGACACAACCAGGCCACGGGCGATGCGGGCGGGTAGCAGCACCGCAACCGCGATCCGTTTCCCCATCACACAACGGGGGCGCACGCCCGCCGCTCACATGCTCCCCGACCAGCCCGGCGAGGGGCAGTGTTCGCCTCGGCCCAGACACCGGCCACTAACGCCTGAGTGCGTGGAAGCCGCGGCCGAACTCGGGCCGAACATGACGCGTTCGCGAGATGTGGTGTCGGAGGGGGGACTTGAACCCCCACGCCCAATAGTAGGGCACTAGCACCTCAAGCTAGCGCGTCTGCCAATTCCGCCACTCCGACGTGACTGCTGCGACAGGCTATCGCCCGGCGTCAGGTTCGCACCATGAGGAAGCTCAACGCGACACACGTGAGGATCCAGCTGAGTGCGAAGACGAACGTGATGCGGTTCAGGTTGCGCTCGGCAGCGGTCGAGCCGAGGGCCGCGCCACCGCCGCCGCCGAACATGTCGGACAGGCCGCCGCCACGCCCACTGTGCAGGAGAATTCCCGCAATCAGGGCGATCATGGAGATCACATTGATCACCAGCACGATGTACAACATCACGTCACGCACGGTCGACCAGCCTACCGACTACGGGCAGACTCCGGACGCCACTTGTCGCGCCGGTAGATCCACGTCGGGTTGCGTCCATCCGGCGGTCGGAGCTGATCGTCGAGCCCCAACAGATCGACCCGGTCCTCCCCCAGCACGCGCCGCAGCGCGTCGTACTCCTGGGCGCTCTCCATCGTGTCGACGAGCACGTAAGTGCGCCGGCCGACGACCGCGATCAGGCCGCCGCCCCGGGCGTCCTTGCGGGGCCGCAGCACGCCGACCCGCATCCGTCGCATCCGGTTGACGTCGTCCCACGAGATGCGCTGGTGGTAGCCGAGGCTGCGACGCGTGACACCGTCGGGCGTGAACTCGGACGCGACAGGCATGTCGAACACGACGACGGCGAACAACGCCAACGTCAACGCGCCCAGCACACCCGACACCCACCCGAAGCCGTCGGCCACGAACGCCGCGGCCGTGACGACCACCATCACCGCCGAGCCGGCGTAGGCCAGGGCGATAC
>CAZOIX010001146.1:0-1620 GCA_964579685.1 uncultured Mycobacterium sp. | reverse complement strand
ATGCGGCACTGGTCGATATCAGCAGCCGAGCCCGGGTGGTCGTTGTCGGCTGCGACGACGTGACTCCTGGGGCCGCGTTACTCGTCGGCTCGACGACACTGGCCATTGCGGCGCGCTCGAGCTGTCCGCTCGTCGCGTGGCGCGGTGGGGCCGACGCTCCGAACGATCAGCCGATTGTTCTCGGGGTCGACAACGACACCGACAGTCGCGCGGCGATCGCCACCGCCTTCGAACTGGCCGACCGGCTGCAGGTCGATATCACTGCGGTGCACGCGTGGTCGACACGCCGGGGGCCCGGCGATACCGCGCTGCCGTTCATGATCGATTGGGCGGCGGCCGAGGACGATCAGCGCGAGCAGCTGTCAAACATTCTCCAACCGTGGGTGAATCGTTTTCCCCACGTGAAAGTCACGTGTGTGGTGGAAGCGAAGAAGCCGAGTCAGGCATTGCTCGCGGGTATCGACGGCGCTCAGCTTGTTGTTGTCGGCAGCCGCGGCCGGTCGCCCCTTGCGGCGGCGATGCTGGGTTCGACGAGTCTGAACCTACTGCACCACAGTGCAATTCCTGTCGTGATCTGCCGATCATCAGGCAGTCCGCGTATCGCCGAAGAATCGGAGAGTCAATCATGGAGCAACTGACGAGTTTGGACGCGGGGTTCCTGGAGGCCGAGGATGCCGACCCGCACATCAGTCTCGCCGTGGGCGGGTTGTCAGTACTCGAGGGGCCCATGCCGGACTTCGAGACGCTGGCCGCAGGGATCTTGGAGAAGGCGAAGGCGGTGCCTCGGATGAGGCAGGTCCTGCACACGCACCTGCTTGATCTCCAGCCTCCAGAATGGGTGGATGCTCCGGATCTCGATCTCTCCCATCACATTCATCACGTAGCGCTGCCGCAGCCCGGCGGCGAACATGAGTTGTTTCGCCTGACCGCGGACATCATGGAGCGCCGGTTGGATCGCGAGCGTCCGCTTTGGGAGTGTTGGATGATCGAGGGATTATCCGGCGGGCAGTGGGCGATGTTGCTCAAGATCCACCATTGCATCGCCGACGGAATCACGATCATGCATTTGGTTGCCGGACTGGCGGATACCGGCGAGGGTGAGACCTTCGCGACCGAGATCCGTGCCGCCAGGCAGGAGGCTTCCTCGCCGGTGAACTCGCCGAAACTCGGCCTCAATCCTCTGAATTGGATGCGCGCCAGCTGGCACCTCGCTGCCTCGGCAACGGCCGGCGCTGAGCTGGCGCTCGGTGGTGCGCTGCGGATCGCCGGCGGAATCTTGAGTCCCGCGGAAGGCTCGCCGCTGGTTGGTTCCGTCACCACGATGCGGCGCTACAGCGCTGCGCGAGTCAGCCTGCACGACGTGGCGAAGGTGCGAGATACATTCGGCGTGACGTTGAACGATGTTGCCTTGGCAGCGATCACGGCCAGCTACCGGGCGGCGTTGGCCCGGCGGGGCAAAGCGCTGCGGCGAAACTCACTGCGGACTCTGGTGCCGGTGTCCATCCGGTCGAATGACGCTGTGGGCGTCACGGACAACCGGGTGTCCGTGATGCTGCCTTCCCTTCCGGTGGACCGGGAAGATCCGGTGTCCCCGCTCCTGGAGCAGGGCTGCAATGCGAT
>CAZOIX010001145.1:0-1620 GCA_964579685.1 uncultured Mycobacterium sp. | reverse complement strand
CTTCGGCCATGCGGCCGGCGAGGATGGCGACCCCTACACCGGAAACTGCGTTCCGTATCTCGTCCCCAACACCCATGCGAGCGGATGCCCAGCCGGCGTCAGCGGCGCGGAATGCGGTGTCCACAACCAACCCGCCTCGGAGGGGCCCACCACTCCCTCCGGGATCATTCCGCAGCAACCCGAGCAGCAACTCGCCGAAGTGTCTACGCCCGGCTACTGACGTCGACCGAACCTGCGCAGTGACCGCTATCACTCGCTGGTAACGGTTTGATAACGACGTGACGTTGAGGCCCTCCGCCGCCGCCTCCGACATCCGCCCAGGTCATTGGACCATTCACGAGCACCTATAGGTGTGCCGCCCGAGCTCCATCAACTTGATTGCATTTTTCTGCTCGCATAGCGTCCACGGCGCCGATGACGTAACTGACGAAACTCGATAACCAAGTTCGGTGGAGAAACGCACGTGAACATCCGCGCGCCGCGCCAAAGTGATTCCCTCTCGCCCTTCGGGACGGGTGACTCACCATCGGTTGCCGAGCGGCCCAACTCCTGGGTGCACCATCTGCGCCCGCCCGTCGCTTCAGACGCGATAGCGATACAGCGGCTTGTCACGGCCACCGAAGTCCTCGACGTGAACTCGACCTATACGTATCTGTTGATGGCGACGGACTTTGCCAGCACGTCGATCGTGGCGGACAAGGACGGCGAGATCTGCGGCGTGATCACGGGCTATCACCCACCGATGCGACCGCAGGTGTTGTTCGTCTGGCAGGTCGCGGTCGCGCAGAACACGCAGGGCACCGGGCTCGGCGGCACGATGCTCGACAGCCTTGTCGAACGCGTCCGCAGTGATCGTCACGGCCACCCGCTTACAGTGGAAGCCACTGTGGCACCGAGTAATTCGGCCTCACGCGCACTCTTCGGCGGATTCGCAAGGCGACACGGGGTACCCCTGGTCGAGCAAAGCCATTTCACCTCTGCGCAATTGGCCGCGGATCAAGCGCACGAAGACGAGCCGATTCTGCGCATCGGCCCCATCACCACACCGTTAGGTGACTAACACACCGGAAAGGATTCATGTCAACCTCAGCCACGCTCACCCGTCCCGAGGAACCCGACCTCCCGGAGGTCTATACCACCGTCGAATCTGAGGTGCGTAGTTACTGTCGTGGCTGGCCTACCACGATGCAGACGGCCCAAGGGTCCTGGATCACCGACACCTCGGGCCAGCGGTACCTCGACTTCTTCGCCGGTGCCGGAGCTTTGAACTACGGACATAACAATCCCAATCTCAAGGCCGCACTGATCGACTATCTGGCCAACGACAACATCGTCCACTCGCTCGATATGGCAACGGTCGCCAAGACGGAGTTCCTGCAGACCTTCGATCAACTCGTGCTTCGACCGCGTGGACTTGACTACAAGGTGCAATTCCCAGGTCCCACCGGAGCCAACGCCGTCGAGTCAGCACTGAAGCTGGCCAGGAAGGTGACGGGCCGCGAGTCGATCATCAACTTCACCAACGCTTTTCACGGAATGACGTTGGGCGCGTTGTCGGTCACCGGCAATTCGATGAAGCGAGCAGGCGCCGGCATCCCGTTGGTCCATGCCACGCCGATG
>CAZOIX010001144.1:0-1629 GCA_964579685.1 uncultured Mycobacterium sp. | reverse complement strand
TCGCTTACCCTTTCGCCGTGCGTGAGAAGTGTCACTTTCCCCGGAGACGGCGCCAGCCTACTGTGCTCCCGGGGACACACCGAAAGGGAGTGGACATGGGGTTGCCAGCGTTATCCGACGCGCATGCGTCGCTGGATCCGACCGGCACGGTCGCGGGCCAGTGGCGCGGGGACACGGTCCTTCCGGGGGCCTGGGACGGGTTCTCCGCCGCGCTCGAGGGCCAGGTGCAGAACTCGATCAATCTCTACCTCCCACTGAAGAACCCGGCGCAGGCGATGTCGCTCGTCGCGACGCTGAAGGAGGCCGGCCAGCAGGCGCACGAGGCCCTGGCGTCGCTTCGCACGGTCGCCTCGGCCCGGTTCGTGATGGAACCGACCGGTTCGGCGCTCTGGGTGATGACGGTGTTCGACGGCGACATGGGTTCGTACCTGATGGACTTCGTCGGCGTCCTCGCCGACGTCTTCGACGCCATCCTCGTGTACATCGACGGCGCACCGCCGCTCCCGGTGCGCGAGCACGCCCAGGCCTACGTCGACTTCGTGATCCGGCAGTCGAAGCCGGGTGGTGTCCACAGCGCCATGCCCGACATCACGGTGATGGAAGCGCTCCGGCTCGCCGGCAGGCCGGGAAGGTGAGCCGATGAACACCGACATCGACCTGTCCGACGTGCAGGGCAACATCCTGCGCGGCTACCGGTTTCCGGATGTCCGTCACTACGCGCTGTCGGTGACCGATGTCGCCGGCGGGAAACAGCTGCTCACGGCGCTCGTCGACGGCCACGGCGACCTGTACCCGCTCGCCACGGCCGAGGAATGGTCCGACGACAAGCCGGACGCCTGTGTGAACCTGGCGATCACGGCACCGGGCCTGACGGCACTCGGCGTTCCGGACGACATGCTGAAGCAGTTCCCGGCCTCGTTCCGGGCGGGTGCCGCCCAGCAGGCCGTGGACAGCGCCGCCAGCTCCGACTTCGGCCGCAACGGGGTCGGGCTCGGCGACATCGGCGAGTCGGCGCCGGTCAACTGGGTCGTCGGCGGGCCGAGCAACCCCGAGATCCACCTGCTCGTGTCGATCTGGAGCGACGAGACGTCGGCGCCGGCCAGGGACAGGATCGAGGCCGCCCTGCTCGCGGTGTGCGCGGCGAACGGGGTGAAGGAACGGAGCCGGCACACCGGCCACACCTTTGCGAACAACCATGTGCACTTCGGGTTCCGGGACGGTGTGTCCCAGCCCCAGGTCGCCGGCCGCCCCGGCAACCGGATCGCGGACATGCAGCCCGACGTGCCCACCGGCGACTTCCTGCTGGGCAAGGGCTACCGGAACAGCTACGGCGGCAACTTCATCGAGGGGATACCGGGCGAGCTCGCCGGCAACGGCACCTACGCGGTGTTCCGGATCCTCGAGCAGGACGTCCAGGCGTTCGACGCGCTGATCGAGCGGACCGGCCGGCGGTTCGGCATCGACCCGGAACTCGTCGCGGCGAAGCTGGTCGGCCGGTGGCGCAGCGGCGAGTCACTCGCGATGCGCCCGAACGAACCCCGGCTCTTCGCTCCGGCGCGGCTGCCCGACGGACAGCCGAACCTGGCGCCGGACGAGGTCGACATGTCCAAGCCGTTCAGCCCGGTCGAC
>CAZOIX010001143.1:0-1632 GCA_964579685.1 uncultured Mycobacterium sp. | reverse complement strand
CTGGAGAAGATGGGCTGCAAGGTGCAGGACACCGGCGAACTGTCCTTCGTCGACGTGCGGGTGCCACACGCCAACGTGCTGGGCGACGAGAGCGAGGCGTTCGGTTACCTCGGCCACAACCTGCCCCAGGAACGGCTCACCGTCGCCGTGGGTTCGGTATCGCAGGCCCGCTCGGCGATCGCCGCCGCCATCGACTACACCAAGAACCGCAAGGCGTTCGGTACCCCGGTGGCGTCGTTCCAGAACACGAAGTTCGAGCTGGCGTCCTGCTCGACGGAGGTCGAGGCCGCCCAGGCCATGCTGGACCGCGCGGTGGCCCTGCACGTGAAGGGTGAGCTGTCGGCAGCCGACGCCGCCCGGGTCAAGCTGTTCTGCACCGAGATGCAACAGCGGGTTGTCGACCGTTGCCTGCAGCTGTTCGGCGGATACGGCTACATGATGGAGTATCCGATCGCCCGGCTGTACACCGATGCCCGTGTGGCCCGGATCTACGCCGGGACCAGCGAGGTCATGAAAGTGATCATCGCCAAGTCACTCGGCCTCTGACCAGGTGATTTCGGCGTGCTGAGGCACGCTCAGCGAGACCACGCACGCCGAATTCTCAGAAAAGCTTGTGAGCGCGGCCAAACCTACCTACTGTGTGTTCACTAGGTTGGTTCAACGAAGGAGCCCCGTGTCCGCGCCACGCCCGTATGCGAGCCTCCTCGCCAAAGGCGAGGATCGCAGGCAGCGGATACTCGCGGTGGCCGAGCGGCTGCTGTCGCGCAACGGCTGGCGCAACACGTCGCTGGCGCAGATAGCCAGGGAAGCCGGCGTGACACCGGCGGGGCTGTTGCACCACTTCGAATCCAAGGAGCAGCTCCTCAACGCCGTCCTCGATGCCCGCGACGCCGACGACGAGATCCACGCGGACTACCTATCCGGCGATCTCATCGCCGAACTCAGTCGGGTGCCGGAGCGATTCGAACGGTCTCCCGAGCTGATCGGGACGTTCACGGTGCTGCTGGTCGAGAACATGGCTCCCGATGCACCGCTGCATGACCGCTTGCACGAGCGGTATCGCGCCGCGAAGGGCATCATCACGCGCCTCATCGAGCGAGGCCAGCATGACGGTCGGTACCGCACAGACTTCGACGTGGCCACCAAGGCCGTCGAGATACTCGCCTTCATCAACGGAATGGAGACCCTATGGCTACTCGATCCCTCAATCCCGCTGGCCGAGGTGTTCAAGGAGTACGCGGAGTCGCTCGGACGCGACCTGTCGCCGCGGAGCTCGATGTGAGGTACCGGCTCGACGTCGTCGCCCCGACCGCGGTCGATGCGGTGCGCTGTGCAGGCGGGTGGATCTATGACCGGGTGATGGCAGGATGGGACGTCACGGTTCTCGTCGCCAGCGCCGAAGATCTACGGCCGCTGCGCATCCTCGGTGCGCAAGCGCTCGATCTGCAATCGGTGTTGGAAGAGTGGGAGGACCGGCCCCACCCGCAGACCGTCGCCGTCGCCGCCGACCTCCTCGATCGCGATCCCCGGGTGCTCCAACATGTGCGCAACGCGCTCGACCAGGGTGCCACCGAGGTGACGCTGTGGGGCGAGACGCTGCCCGCCGAACTCGACGATAGCGTCGACGCGGCG
>CAZOIX010001142.1:0-1633 GCA_964579685.1 uncultured Mycobacterium sp. | reverse complement strand
ACGTCGCTTGGCCAGCGCCGAATCCAGGCCGACGGTGGCCAGCGCCTTCGCCACCCGTTTGCGGTCACGATGCGAGAACCCCGCCGCCGAGGCGATTTCCAGATCCACCCGGCCGCGCATCAGCTGCAGGCGCGCCGCCTGGAACGAGATGGCCACGGCGCCAACCTGATCGGACACCGGCCGACCGTCGAGCAGGCAGCTGCCCGCGGTCGGAACCGTCAGTCCCGCCATGATCCACGCCAACGTCGACTTTCCGGATCCGTTGAGTCCGTGGATCAGCAGCCCGTCACCCTCGTTGACGGTGAAGGTGATGTCACGCAAAGCCGTTGCCGCCCACGGTGTCCCACTGCCGTACTTGTGGTCGACCCCGATCAATTGCAGCACCGGGGTGTCGGAGTGGTGACCCGGTGTGACCGTGGCCGCGGGCGCCGAGGCCGTCTCCACCATGTCGGTGTTGTCGGCGGCGCCACCGTTGCCGCTCAGTGTGACGGTGCGGTCGGCGGCGTCCGCCTCGTCGTTGTAGTGGGTGATGTGCACGAGCGACATGCGGTGATGCTGGGTCAGCTGCGACAGCACCGACATCAGCGCCCCGCGGCCGTCCTGGTCGACCATGCTGGTGACCTCGTCGGCGATGAGCAGGGACGGTTCGCGGGCGAGCGCCGCCGCCACCGCGAGGCGCTGCAGCTCACCGCCGGACAGGCCGCCGGTGTCGCGCTCGGCCAGCCCGTCGAGGCCGACCTCGCCGAGCAGCCTGTGCACGTCGGTGGTGGTGCCGGGCGGCAGACCCCAGACGACGTCGTCGGCGACCCGCGTTCCCAGCACCTGGCTTTCGGGATGCTGCATGATCACCGCCGTGCCGCCGAGCCGGCCGAGTCCGACGCCGCCGGGGCGATCGACGGTGCCCGCGGTGGGTTCCCGTCCTGCCAGCATCAGCATCAGCGTCGTCTTACCCGACCCGTTGGCGCCGGTGATGGCGAGGTGCTCGCCGGGTTCGACGTCGAGCGACACCGGGCCCAGCGCGTCTTGGTCGGTGTTGGGGTAGCGGAAGCGGACGTCGCGCAGGCGCAGGGGTACCGGTGCGATGGTCCCGGTGTCGGTCGAGGATTCCAGCTTGTGCACGTCGGGGATGCCGAACAGCCGCGACAGCACCCGCGACAGCGCCCACCAGCCGATGAGAGTGACGATGGCGATCGTCACCGTCGAGTAGGTGAAGAACAGGTAGGGCCAGTAGTCCAGCGCGGTGGCGAAGTCGCGCTTGAGTTGGTCGGCCAGCGGCTGCATGTCCGGGATGCGGGCGATGATCGCCGCGAGACCGTTGACGTTGGCGGTCACCGATTCGAAAATCAGGTGGCGCAGCCGCGACAGGAGCGCCAGCGCTGCGACGAACACCGCGCCCAACAGCGCTCCGGCCACGAGGGAACTGAAGAAGACGGTCGCCGTACCGCGTCCGCGGCGCTTGACGATGCCGGTCAGTCCACCGATGTACGCACAGTTGATGACGACCATGAAGCCGCCGAGGCCCGCGATCAGGAACGCGATGACGGCGCCGGCCACGGTGGCGGTGAACACCACCCGCAATCGGTAGCGGTAGGCCAGCAGCCCCATCGGCACCGTGCCCAGCAGCGACAGGCCG
>CAZOIX010001141.1:0-1635 GCA_964579685.1 uncultured Mycobacterium sp. | reverse complement strand
CGAACAAGCAGCCATCTGGGGTCTTGGACGCGTCATCGGTCATCAGGAGTTCCCCGACCACTGGGGCGGTCTCATCGACATCGATGACGGCGACGACCAGAACCAGGTGGCCGCGCGCATCTGCCACCACGTTCTGGACGACAGCTCCGAAGACCAACTCGCCGTCCGCGCCGACGTGACATACGTCCCGCGCTTGCGTCCCTGCACGAACCTGACCAAGCCGTTTCCCACCAAGCTCACCCCGGACGCGACCTACGTCGTCACCGGGGGAGCAGGGGCGCTCGGCCGTATCGTGGCGACCTACCTTGCCGAGCGTGGAGCGCGGCATATCACCCTGTTGGGTCGTAGCGTCATTCCGCCGAGAGAGCGTTGGCCCGACCTGGCCGACGACGACCCACAGCTGGCGGTCGTCGCCGCGATCCGTGCGATCGAACGACTCGGTGCCCACGTCACCACCGTCAGTGTCGACGTCGCTGATGCCGATCAGGTCACAGCGTGGATCAGCGATCACCATCGTGGCGGTGGCCGCCCGGTGCGGGGGATCGTGCACGCAGCGGGCATTGTGGCCGATCAACTCCTTGTCAACATGCACGAGGATGACTTCGCCAAGGTGTTGGCCCCCAAGGTCATCGGTGCCTGCGTTCTGCACGACGCCTTCAAACACCTCGACCTGGAGTTCTTCGTGATGTTCGGATCCGCAGGATCGACCATCGCGTCACCAGGTCAGGGAAATTACGCTGCCGCCAACGCTTTTCTCGATGCGTTCGCGCACTATCGGCAGGCGCAGGGGCTACCGGCACAGACCATCGGCTGGGGACCATGGTCGGTGGGGATGGTCGAAGAACTGAATCTCCAGAAGCTCTACGCGCAGCGCGGAATCGAAATCATCACGCCTGCCGTGGGCATGCGCATCCTCGATCGGCTGATCAATCAACGGGTCCCCGATGTGGTGGCGATCAGCGCCGACTGGCATCGAGCCCGCCATGCGGGCCTGGGAGGCCGGCTGCCGGCGATGTTCGTCGAACTCGACGGGCCCGAAGCGACCCAGCCTGTCGATTCCGACAGCACGGTACTCGACATCCTCGCAGCCACTGCGACACCCGACAGGCTGGAGGTGGTCGCAGAGCACGTCCGTCGGATTGTGGCCGCTGTCTTCGATTGCGCCGCAGACGACATCGCACCCGATGACATGTTGGACGAAATCGGCCTGGACTCCATGATGGCAATGGATTTCAGGGTGCGGATCAATTCGCTGTTCTCAATCGATCTACCGGTGCTGGAGATCCTGCAGGGCGTCAGTGTGAACTCGTTGTCCGACCGAATACTCAACGAGCTGCACTCGATTCACGGCGAAACGTCCGGAGCCAGCGACGAATCGACACCGGTGCAAGAGCCTGAGGTCGACGAGTTGGAACTGCTCATGAACGAGCTGTCGGACACCGATATGCGGCAGCTGCTGGCCGAACTCGAAGCCTCGGCGACCGAGCCGGATTCGGGGGCCGGCCCGTCGTGACTTCCTCAGGTGCCGTGCATGTGCGGGGACTGTCGAAAGCCTATGGTCGATTGCAGGCGGTCCAGAATCTGGACCTCGACGTCGGATACGGCGAGATCGTGGCGATCCTCGGTCCCAACGGC
>CAZOIX010001140.1:0-1635 GCA_964579685.1 uncultured Mycobacterium sp. | reverse complement strand
GTTCCCATTCCGAGCTTTGCCCGAGCGGCAGAACGGACACCGAGGGCCGTTGCGGCTTCCTGCAGCCTTCCCCCGGCTCAGCGCGCCAGCGGACGCTCGATTGGGACCCGGCGCCGGGGGTGATTGCTCGTCCCGGGGGCTTACATGCGTAGCGGCCGTGGCTGCCTGCGGACCACCAGGGCCTGATACAGCTCCGTTGAAAGTGCCTGCGGTGATTGCCAATTGATGTACACGTCGGAATCCCAGCCCGGCGCGACTCTTCTGTCGCGCACTCCCGACCCAGTGCCAGACGTGTCCGGCGTCAGCCGCGGTCATGTCGTCACCTCCGGGTTGTAATCGCGCTCACATCCAGACCTAATATTGTATAGTGGTCGCCAAAATAGCAAGGGGTTGCGGTGAACTTGGAACTTTCGCAGGAACAGCTGGCGCTGCGAGCGCGCGCGATCGAGGCAGCGAAGCCTTGGCGGGCACAGGTCGACGAGTGGGACCGCGTGGACGCGGCCCCCTACGCCGAGGTAGCGGCGGCCATGGCCGAGGCCGGGCTCTGCGGGCTGACGATGCCGGCAAAGTACGGCGGGGCAGAACTCACGGTTGTTGACTACGTGGTCGTTGTCGAAGCGCTGATCACGACATCTCAATCGTGGATAGTCGCGGAGCCGACCTTTGGCTCCACCGGACCCGGACCCACCATCGTCTTGCGAGCCGAGCACGAAGCCACTCGCGAGAAGTACCTGCCCGATATCGTCAGTGGCCGAAAGGCATGTGCAATTGCCCTTACCGAGCCTGATCACGGTTCGGATCTCACCGCGCTGTCGACGACCGCGACTCCCGACGGCGACGGATACATCATCAACGGCTCAAAGCGATTCATCACCGGGTCGCCCGCCAACGAGCTTTACGCGACATTCGTACGCTTCGGAGATGAGCCGGGACATCGTGGGATCGGCGCAGTGATAGTTGAAAAGGGCACGCCAGGAATGCGTTTGGAACGGGGCGCGCACTTCTCCGGCACCCGCGGACTACCCCATGGCGAGGTCCACTTCGACAACTGCGCCATCCCATCTGAGAACGTCATTCGCGGGCCGGGCCATTTCGCGGACTTGATGATGGCCTTCAACATGGAACGCATTCACAACGCCACTCTGAGCCTCGCGCTCGGGGAGGCCGCGTTCGACGAGGCGGTGGACTACACATCCAGTCGGAGGGCATACGGGAAGCCGATCATCGAGTTCCAAGCGACCTACCACACGTTGGTCGAGATGCGAATGGCGATCGACGCGCATCGGCTACTCACGCACCACGCGGCAGTCACGTCGATCGACGGACGCTATCCGACCGCCCTCGACTCCACTTTCGCGAAACTGTCCGGCTGCACGATGCTGCCGGACGTCACGCATAAGGCGATGGTTCTGTGTGGCGGCGACGGCACAACACTCGACCATGCGGCGCAGCGCCTGCACCGCGACGCGATGGCCGCTCTGGTAGCCGGCGGATCGCCTCCGGTATTGAAAAACGCCCTGGCGACTCAACTCTTTCCTACGCACAGGTTCCGCCAGTGACCGAACCGGTTGACGCAGAAGCATTTGCGCTCAAGTGTCGGGCATTTCTGGAAAAGCATGCCGCACGCCCCAACAG
>CAZOIX010001139.1:0-1637 GCA_964579685.1 uncultured Mycobacterium sp. | reverse complement strand
TCGCAAGAGAACTCATCGGCGATATCGAGGCGGCGGGCATGCGTGACGTCGTGCTCGTGGGGCATTCGCAGGCCGGCATGGCGATTCCGCGCATGGTCGAATTCGCGCCGACGATGTTCAGCCGTCTCGTGTACGTCACGTGTTCGGCACCGCCACCGGGCACCAGCGTGCTGGAACTGATGGGTGACTGCCGTCACGGCGAGCGGGATGACAGGGTCGGATACCCGTTTGATGTGGGGATGGCGTCGCCGGAAGAGTGTTTCGCGGCCATGTTCTGCAATGACATGTCGGCGCCAGAAGGGGAAGCGTTCCTCGCGAAACTCGGACACGACATGTGGCCGATGAGTTCCTACACCTATTGTGACTGGCGCTATGACCATTTGGGAGCCATCAAGTCCACCTACGTGCTGTGTGAGCGGGACATGAGCCTGCCGCCGTCGTGGCAGCAGCGTTTCGCCGAGACGCTGCGGGTGGACACGACGGTCCGGATCGATGCCGGTCACCAGGTGATGACCACCCGACCGCAGGTGCTCGCCGCGGCGCTGATCGCCGAGACGCAGGCCTGAGAGACGAAGGAGAAACATGCCGGGGATAGCCGAACTCGCTCTGGGCGCGGCGCCGATCGCCGGGGGCGCGCTGCTGGGCGCCGCGGCAGGCAGCTTCAAGGGCCCCGACATCCGCGCCATGATCGCCAAGGACATGGATCTGCTCCAACGCATCTCCGACGACCAGCCGGAGCTGAAGGCGCGTCTCGAAGCCAGTATCAACGAACGCATCGGGGATCTGGTCGATGGCACAGAGCGGTCGCGGAAGATACGCGAGGCCGCGGTCTCCTACAGCGGCAACTGGCGCGACATCGTGGTGTTCATCTGCGCGATTCTTTTCACCATCATCTGGTGGAACGTCAGCCACAGCCGGTCGAACTGGCTGGTGATGTTCATCGCGATGATCATCCTGTCCGTTGTCGCAGGCATCTACGCCGGCCGAGGTATCGCGCGGGCGATAAGCAACTACCTACGCAGAGACCAGAAACCTCAGCAGTAGGGCCGCCCCCCAAAATTCAGATGACCGTGGGGGTTCGTCGTGTGAGGATGCTCCGATGCCCAGCACGACCATTGAAGTTCGACGCCGCTATGGCGCCGATGAAGAGGTCGCGATCATCGATGCGGTTCATGATGCGTTGGTGTCGGCGTTCGACATACCGAGCGGCGACAAACACGTCCGGCTGATCAGTCACGAACCTCACCGGTTCGCACCTTCTCCGGCATTGGCGCGGCCGGAGCTGTATACCTTCGTGGCCATCGACTGCTTCGCAGGCCGCTCGGTGCAGGCCAAGCGCACCTTGTATCGGGAGATCGTGGACCGGCTGAGCACATTAGGCATCCCGCCCGACCATGTGACCATCGTCTTGCGTGAAAGCCCTTTAGAGAACTGGGGTGTCCGCGGCGGCCAGGCCGCCTGCGATGTCGATCTGGGCTTCAACGTCAACGTGTAGCGACCCACCGAGGCCCGAAGCGCCCCGACGTTACCAACTGGATACGAAATCCTCGATCTTTCAGGCCTTTTCGGCTCGTGACCGGCTTAGTTGTTGTTGGTGGGTGGTGGGGGTTCGTAGGGGGTGTACCACCACCAGTCGG
>CAZOIX010001138.1:0-1638 GCA_964579685.1 uncultured Mycobacterium sp. | reverse complement strand
CACAGCAGAGCGTGTGTGCCACATCCAGAACTCGACAGTTTGTTTCAGAATAAGATTATCTTAAGACGGACGTTTATGAACTGAATGTCATTTCTTTACCATGTGACTCGTTTCGTTACTCCACTAGGATAACTCCATAAATGCTGTTGTGTCTTGGCCAATGGCTGTCCAATCGAGGACCATTATTCAGAAACTTAATTAATTAAAAAAGGTTCCAGTTTCTACTGTGTATCATGTCAAAGCTGTGACAATGAGCTTTCGACATGATGAAAATTCAGTATCTTCAAGTTTCTGCCGACTGTGTTATCAGCATCTCACAGCCTGCAGCAAATACTTTGCAAGGAAATTTACCGAGTCAACCCAGTACAATTGAAGGGTTGACATGTGTTGTCGAAAAAAGGAAACGACAGTTCTTCAGAGAATGGAATAAAAGTGATTCATTTGATACAGAAAATCAGAAAAAGTGGCAGTGGGGACATGCTGAGGGACATGAGCTCGACATGATCATTGTTGAGGAGCTTCACATTTGCATTTGCCTTCCCATCATCATCCATGGCAGCTTCGTTTCCAGTGCCAAAGTTAACAGTTTTCACGTCTTCACGAAAGAGACATGGTGCTGAAAATTTGATTCAAACTCCTCATACATGATCGGCGTGGTAGAAGTGGAGGCTTGTCAAAAAGTTGACCATCTGTTTGAATACCCTGTGGCGTGGTATCATGACAAGTCTGCATATGCTGAGGGGAGACATGCCAGTACCCATTCCAATTGCATTCGCCATCCGCATTATCTGAAACAGGTTGATCGAATGGAGAATCGCTGCATCCTTCAAGTATACGCAGATAATCGACGAGATCTTCGCGCGATACATTGTCCTGATACGGTGAAGGGTAATCCCTGTATGGAGAAAAATCACAGCTGTCTGACGGCCCAACGGATTGCTCCCAGCCCGAGCAATTTGAGTAACCTGCGGTGGAAGTGTCAGGGCAGATTTCCGAGGTGCAGCTGAGCAAAGACTCTTGATACAGGGTATCAGAGTCAGTGATACCATCTGTATCGTACTGTCCTGACTTTTGTCTGAACATTTCAAACCTCTGAGGCGTATGAAGAGGGTGGTGCGCCGGTGTAATCTGTGGCTCCGACCTGGGATGATGGATCGAGTCTGTTCTGTCCCTTTGAGATGCACTTTTGACTTTACGTTTGTCCGAGAGAGAAGCAGCGCAAGGCATTTTATGCTTTGGAGGGGGTAGATATTGAAACTGGATTCCACAGACTAGAATCTTGGGTTGTACCACTGTACCTTCAAATTCACCTTCGGTCAGACTCTTGTAGGTGTTGACTGCTTCTGTCACCACCTTGGTGGCTGTCAGAATGTCATCGGGCTCTCCACTGATTATAAACTGCCTGTAATCACCTACAGTTTTTGATTCGATGAAGGTATTGCTGTTTTCTGCGATTGCCCTTATTGAGCGCCCTTTTGGCCCAATGACAAAGCCGGCAGCAAGCATAGTAATCTTGAGAACAACAGTCCTGTGACAACAAGAGAATAGGTATACTTACTAGCAGACGAGCGTATTCTTGCCGTGGTGTCAGGTTAAAAATGCTGTATATATGTCAAACGAAACGCATTTGTCAGCTTC
>CAZOIX010001137.1:0-1640 GCA_964579685.1 uncultured Mycobacterium sp. | reverse complement strand
CACCACCGCGAATCGGGCGCTCGACGCGGCCGACCGGCACTGGATTCCGGTGCACCGCGACTGGCGGCTCAACGAGCGGCACTACGGCGCCCTGCAGGGACTGAACAAGGCCGAGACGAAGGAAAAGTACGGCGACGAGCAGTTCATGAAATGGCGGCGCAGCTACGACACCCCGCCGCCACCGATCGAACCGGGCAGCACGTACAGCCAGGACCGCGACCCGCGCTACGCCGGTATCGCCGGTGGACCGCCGCTCACGGAGTGTCTCAAGGACGTTGTCGAGCGGTTCGTGCCCTATTACACGCAGACGATCGAGCCCGACCTTCGGGCAGGCAAGACGGTGCTGATCGCCGCCCACGGCAACTCGCTCCGTGCGTTGGTGAAGTATCTGGACGAAATGTCGGACGAAGATGTGGTCGGACTGAACATTCCCACCGGGATCCCGCTTCGCTACGACCTGGACTCCGACCTCAAGCCGAAGGTCGCCGGAGGTGTCTACCTGGACCCTGAGGCGGCGGCGGCGGGCGCGGCCGCGGTTGCTGCACAGGGCGCGAAATGAACAGCGGAAAAGTGCCGTCCGGCAAACAGTGGGTTAACAGCGAACAGCCGGGCCCCGAATTTCCTTGATTCCTTATGTGACTTGTCCCGTTTTGGCCGCACGCTGCTGGGATGACGTTCACCGGATGCGTACGATTTTCGCGTGAGTGTGGTATCGGCGGTGCTGCTCGCAGCTCTTGTCGCGCTGCTCACCCTGGTGATCGGTGTGGCGCTCGGGGCGGGGGTCCTACCCCGCCTGATGCAGCGCAGGCAGCGCAGGGTGGCTGCGCAGAACGGGATCACCGTCTCGCAGATGCTCGCCCACATCGTGTCGCAGTCACCGGTCGGGATCGTCGTGGTCGACACCTACCGTGACGTCGTCTACACCAACGATCGGGCCCATGAGCTGGGACTGGTCCGCGACCGGCTGCTCGACGACCGTGCCTGGCTGGCGGCTGAACGCACCCTGCGAACGGGCGAGGACGGCGAGGTCGACCTGTCACCGCGCAAGCGCGCCCACCCCGGTCGCTCGGGGTTGTCGGTGCGCGGTCACGTCCGGCTGCTGACCGAACAGGACCGGCGGTTCGCGGTCGTCTACGTCGACGACCAGTCCGAGCACGCCCGGATGGAGGCGACCCGCCGTGACTTCGTGGCCAACGTCAGCCATGAGCTCAAGACCCCCGTCGGCGCCATGGGAGTGCTCGCCGAGGCGGTGATGGCGTCGGCGGACGACCCGGAAACGGTGCGCCGGTTCGCCGAGAAGATGATGGCCGAGTCCAGCCGGCTGGCCAACATGGTCGGCGAGCTGATCGAGTTGTCCCGGCTGCAGGGCGCCGAACCGCTGCCCGACCTGGAAGCCGTCGACGTCGACACCGTGGTGTCCGAGGCGCTGTCGAGATACAAGGTGGCCGCCGACAACGCCGACATCGCAATCACCACCGACGCACCGACCGGTTTCCGCGTGCTCGGCGACCAGACGCTGTTGGTCACCGCGATCGCCAACCTGGTGTCCAATGCCATCGCGTACTCACCCCACGGTTCATCGGTGTCGATCAGCAGGCGCCGCCGCGGTGACAACATCGAGATCGCCGTCACCGACCGCG
>CAZOIX010001136.1:0-1642 GCA_964579685.1 uncultured Mycobacterium sp. | reverse complement strand
ATCCACGACAGCTCCTGGTCCAACTGCTGCGGGGTATAGGCCGTCCCGCCCAGAACTCCGAATCCACCGGCGTTGGTCACCGCGGCGACGACGTCGCGACAGTGACTGAACGCGAAGAGCGGGAAATCGATGCCGAACTGCTCACAAATGGCGGGTTTCACGTCACCAGTATCACTAAGTCACACCAGTCGTTGACAGGAACCCGTCGATCGCCGTGAGCATCTGGTCACCGCTGACGAATTCGGGGTCGTTGTGTCCCGCCCCGGGCACCAGGACGTATTCCTTCGGCTCGTTGGCCGCGTCGAAGAGCTGCCTGCTCTGCCACTCCGGAACGACGTCGTCGCGGTCCCCGGCGATCACCAACACCGGCACGTGCACCGAGGAGATCCGATCGATCGACGGATACCGGTCGCTCAGTACCCACCGGGCAGGCAGCCACGGGTAATGCGTGGCGGAGACGTCGAGCAGAGTGGTGAACGGTGAGCGCAGGATCAAGGCCGCAGGCGGTCTCTCGACCGCAAGGCGCAGGGCCACCGCGGCGCCCAGCGATTCGCCGAAGTACACGATCTTCTCAACGCCGGGTTGTGCCGCCAGCCAGGCCTGCGCGGCCCGGGCATCGGCAGCCGTGCCCTTTTCCGAAGGCCTGCCCGGATTGCCGCCGAAGCCGCGGTAGTCGAACAGCAGCACCGAGAGGCCCATCTTGTTGAACCCCGCGGCCAGGTCGGCGAGCATCGACCGGTCACCGGCGTTTCCGTGACACACCAGCACCGCGGGTCCGCCGCCGGGAACCGGGAAATACCAGGCACCCAAACGGATTCCGTCCTCGGTTTCGAGGGTGACGTCCTGTCCGTTGGGCAGCGCCGTCGCGGCAGGCGGCACCGGCCCCGGCGTCGGGTAGTAGATCAACCGCCATTGCTGCGACCACGCCAACGCCAGCAGGCCCGATGCCACGCCCGTGACGATAACGACTACGACGACCAAGCGGCGCATCTATGCCCGCAGTGGCGCAAAGGCGAACTCGCGCAGGCCGTCGCGCGGATCGATGGCGGCGCGAAATCTCAGTAGCCGAGCCGCTTTGGCGGGGTCGGCGACGATGTGGCGGACGTCGCCGTGGCGGTACTGGCCGGTGACGACGGGTGCCGCTGCGCCGCGCGCGTCGCACAACTCCGTCGCCACCTCCATGATCGAAATCGGTCGGCCCGAGCAGACGTTGAACGTGTCGAATCCCTCGGACGCGGATTCGACGGCTGCGACGTTGGCCGCCGCGACGTCATCGACGTGCACGAAGTCACGCATCTGGCCACCGTCTTCGAAAACTCTTGGCACGTCGCCTGATTCCAGTTCGGAACGGAAGATCGCCGCGACGCCCGAGTACGGTGTGTCACGGGGCATATGCGGACCGTACACATTGTGATAACGCAGGGCGACGACCGCCCCGTCGCTGGCGTCCGACCAAGCCAATGCGTAGTGCTCCTGCGCGGTCTTGCTCGCGGCGTACAGGCTGCGCGGCCGCAACGGTGCGTCCTCGGACACCAACCGCCAGGTGACCGTCGCCGCGCATACCGGGCAGCGGTGCTCGAAGACACCGGCATCGAGGTCGGCGCGCGAGCGGGCCAGCGGGTCGATCGCACCGTGTTCGGCG
>CAZOIX010001135.1:0-1644 GCA_964579685.1 uncultured Mycobacterium sp. | reverse complement strand
GGACGGTTGGTCCCGCAGATCTCGTAGTAGCGGTTCGTCGACTCGAAATCCATCTGGCTTTCGATGTCGAAGCGGACGGGTGAGCTCGCCGTGCAAGTGCTCCAGGTGTCGCAACCGTCGCAGCTTTGACCGGTCGAGGGGCAGCTCAGGCTGCTACTCCAACCGCCGCCCGTCCAGGGCACCGGGCAGGACTTGGTCGACCCGCAGCTGCCCCAGCTGCCGCTGTCACGACAGTAGTAGACCTGGTTGGTGCAGATGCTGCCGCAGGTGCCGGGAACTTGCGAGTTGTACTTGGGCGGCGTGTTCTGCCCGAAGGTCATCAAGCCGAAGTTCGCCGTGTCCCCCACGTTGCTGATGACCGTTCGGATACCTTCGCGCGCCGCGTTGATACGGCTGCGTCCCGCGGACGCCGTGTTCTCGCAGCTCCCACTCGGACAGTTGTTGCTGTTGTCCGTACGCCAGGTCATCGATCCCGAGGTATCGAGGACGAAGAGGATGCGCGGTTTGACCGAGCCGGTGCTGAGCCCCCGCAGCAAGTAGTAAGGATCCAAGCGCGCTTCGGAGCGCGGTGACCACAAGGTCATGAGGGTCAAGACCACCAGCCCCAAGATCGGGGCGATGCG
This sequence comes from uncultured Mycobacterium sp., assembly GCA_964579685.1. GTDB lineage: Bacteria > Actinomycetota > Actinomycetes > Mycobacteriales > Mycobacteriaceae > Mycobacterium. Next base: position 1,021 of record CAZOIX010001135.1, on the reverse strand, counting down.
CAGCCAGCCCGAGGGCAGGCGGCGGGTCGGTGCGTCGACCGGGTTGGAATTCGGGGATGGGCGTCGAGTCGGGTTCGCCATCGTCAGTGTCCTTTGGGTGGGGTTGGCCGTGCAGTGAGGGAGTGCGGCCAGAGAAACTTCAAATCAATTCGCTTCGCTCGCGCGGGTCAGGGAACGGTGGTGTTGTAGGCGCCCTGCTCACAGGTCTCGACCGCAACGTTGTCGTTGTTGTGACCGCCGCCGTAACCGAGGTCGGGCGAAGCCATCTGCCAGACCTGTTGCGCGTCCGGGGAGTCGAAGGCGACCTCTTGCTCGACCGTGACCTGCACGCCGTGTACTTCGGCCATGGCGGTCACCACGAAGCGCTGATCTTCGTCGAGGATCCAGCTACCGGTGCCGTGCGCAGTGCCTCCGCCACCGGCCGGATTGCTGTCGCCGAGGGCCTCGGCCGCGTTGTTGCGCACCCACACCGTGACGCGGGCCTCGGGATCGCCGTTGGTCAAGATCGTGTTCATCGGGACCTCCCGCCAGGGGATGATCGCCGTCCCCGAGTTGTTCGGGAGCACCGTGAGCGCCCCGGGCCGCATACAGACGCGACCGGCGCAGTCCGAGCGTCCGGTCAGGTCGTGGGCCCGCATGCCCGTCGCCGGCACACCCGCCGTCTTGGATGTACCGAAGCCGCCGGGGATGCAGTCGCGCGCGATGTCGACGCACTTGGTCGGATCCGAGGCCGGGTAGGAACCCGTGAGCGCCTGGCTCATGTAGGTGGTGTCGGCCTCGGCGAGTTCTCGGTAGTAGGCCGTCGCCAGCTCGGCCGAGGCCTGTGCCGCCATCAAGGCGCGCTCGCGGGCGACGACGACGCCGGACTCCGTCGCGCTCCGGTTCGCTTGGCGCACCAGCAACAACGAAGCGCTGACCAGCGCGACGCTGAGCAGCGAGACGCTGACCAGGGTGGCGCCGCGCTCACGGCGACGATCGGACTTTCGAAACTTGCGATCAAACATGGTGGGGTCCTAGGGGC
>CAZOIX010001134.1:0-1645 GCA_964579685.1 uncultured Mycobacterium sp. | reverse complement strand
TCTCCGGCACGGGTCGGCACAGCTGCCGTCACGGCGGCGAATGCTTCGTCGGGATCGTCGGCGTACCCGCGCGGGGCCAGCGCTACCGGAATCGGTGAAGAGTGCAGCAGCGCGCCGGTCACCGGCCCAATGGTGTGACCACCGAAGAATCCGTCGCGCGCACCGCCGACCACGATGAGGTCCGAATCCCGCTGTTCGGCGAAGGCGATCAGCGATTCGGCGAACGACTCACCGACCAGCACCGTCGACGACGCGCTGACGCCGTTGGCGGTGAGCCGGTCGATGGCGCGGGAGATCCATTCCTCACCGCGTTCGACGAGCAGTTGCTGGTACTCGGCGCGCCCCGGATGACCGTCCGGAAGTTCCTGCCGCACAACGAGAACAACGTCGATCTCGGCGTCGAAGGTCTTGGCGAGAGCGACCGCCAGCGCGACGCCGTCGTCCCCGGTGCGTGTGGCGAGGTATCCGACTGTCAGATGCATTGCTTCTCCTAGAAGACGTCCGGAACCTTGACTTCGGTTTGGGCATTGAGGGTCTCACCGCGGAAGAACCGCTTGGTGCCGAATGCGAAGCACAGCAACATGAGCGGGATCCCGAGTACGAGCATGCCAACGCCGAGCACGAAGACGCCGCCGACCGGTCCGAAGGCGGTGTAGCCGTAGTCGGGCGCGATCATGTCCCTGGCGCTGATACCGAACGCCACCGCCATCGCCGCCCCGCCCAGAAGCGGAAAGATCCCACGGAAGAAGAGGTTTCGCGCTGACGAGAACAATGTCCTGCGGAAGTACCAGACGCACGCGAATGCGGTGATGCCGTAGTAGAACGCCACCGCAAGCCCGAGAGAAGCCACGGAGTCGGCGAGTGCATTCTCCGACAGGAACGTCAGCAAGAGGTAGAAGAACAGCGCCGCCAGCCCCATCACGATGGTGCCGAAGGCCGGGGTCATGTAACGCGGATGTACCCGGGCGAATCGTTTGGGAATCGCCTCGTAGACAGCCATCGACAGGGTGCCGCGCGCGGTGGGCAGAATGGTCGTCTGGGTCGACGACAGCGCCGAGACGGAGACGGTGAGCAGCAACAGGGATGCCGCGATGGTTCCCGCGACCGGCTTACCGAGCACGGTCAGCACGTCGTCGGTGTTCATCGGGTTGTTCAACCCGATGCCCACGTCGCTGAACCCGGAGAACGACTGCACCGCATAGGCGACGAGCACGTACGTGCACACCAGGATCAAGGTGGTGATCACTGCGGCGATGCCGGGAGTGCGTCCGGGGTTCTTGGTTTCCTCGCCGACGGCCAGACACGCGTCCCAGCCCCAGTAGATGAAGATGCACAAGATGATCGCCTGCGCGATCGAGGACACGTCCAGACCGCTCGGCCACACCCACGACAGCTGCGGCATGATCGCCTGTGCCCCCGCGGTGTCGGAGAACACCCGCACCAGCGCGATGATGCTGACGACGATCAGTACACCGAACTGGATGGCGATCAACACATTCTGAAACCGCTCGGACACCACGATGCCCCGCGCGCTGAGCAATGTCATCGCGATGATGAAGAACGAGCCGAGCAGCACCTTGGCAAGGATGCTGTCGGCGAGTTCGTCGAGGCCCACTGCAAGGTCGTGCGGCGCACGAAGTCGCTG
>CAZOIX010001133.1:0-1646 GCA_964579685.1 uncultured Mycobacterium sp. | reverse complement strand
GGTCGGCACCCTCGAGCCCGAGTCCGGAGATCATCTCGGCGTAGAACTGCGGTTCGATCGCGCCGATCGCGATGTAGCGACCGTCGGCGCACGTGTAGGTGTCGTAGTAGGGCGCACCGCCGTCGAGCATGTTGACGCCGCGCTCGTCGGACCACATACCGTCCTGCCGGAAGCCCCAGATCATCTGGGCCAGCACACTGGAGCCGTCGATCATCGCGGTGTCGACCACCTGGCCCTTGCCCGAGGTCTGTCGCTCCCACAGCGCGGAGAGGATGCCGACGAGCAGGAACATCGACCCGCCGCCGAAGTCGCCGGTGAGATTGAGCGGCGGCACCGGGCGCTCACCTGCTCGCCCGATCGAGTGCAATACCCCGTTGAGCGAGATGTAGTTGATGTCATGACCGGCCTGCAGGCGACGCGGACCGGTCTGACCCCATCCGGTCATCCGGGCGTAGACAAGCCGCTCGTTGACCCTTGCGCAGTCCTCGGGCCCCAGTCCCAGACGCTCCGTCACTCCGGGACGCAGACCCTCGATGAGGACGTCGGCCTTCGCGATCAGTCGCAGCACCAGATCTCGGCCTTCGTCGGATTTCAGATCGGCGGTCACCGAGCGACGGTTGCGCAGGGTGGCCTCGCGATTGCTGGTGGGGATCCCGCCGAGCTTGCCCGGCCGATCGATGCGCACGACGTCGGCGCCGAGGTCGCCGAGGATCATCGCGGCGTGCGGCCCGGGGCCGATGCTGGCCAGTTCGATGACGCGCAATCCGTGAAGTGGTCCCGCCATGCTTAACCTCCGTTGGTCGACCGCCGACATAGCTTACTTGTATAACCAAGTGGTTCGGTCCTAGGGTGCAGCCATGACAAGCGTCGACTCCAGCGAGCACACCTACACCGGCATCGACGACCTGCTCGTCGAGTTGGTCGACGGTGTTCTGCACGTCACGATGAACAGGCCGAACAGCCTCAACTCGCTGACTGCTGCGATGTTTCGGGCCATCACCGCCAACTTGACGCAGGCCGCCACCGACCCGCGGGTCAAGGTGGTGCGACTGGGCGGCGCGGGTCGGGGCTTCTCGTCGGGCGCGGGAATCAGTGACGATGACCAGTCGCAGAAGTCCGTCGACGGACCCGCATCGGTGCTCGACGCGGCCAACGACGCGGTGCGCTCGATCGTGAACCTGCCACAGCCGGTGGGCTCGGTGGTGCAGGGGCCGTGCGCGGGTGTCGGTGCGTCGTTGGCGTTGGCGTCCGATGTGGTCATGGCCTCGGACAAGGCGTTCTTCATGCTGGCGTTCACCAAGATCGGGTTGATGCCCGACGGCGGCGCCTCGGCGTTGTTCGCCGCAGCGGTCGGCCGCATCCGCGCCATGCGGATGGCGTTGATGGCCGAACGGATCAGCGCCGACGACGCCTTCGGATGGGGCCTGGTCACCGCCGTGCATCCGGCCACCGAACTCGACGCCGAGGTGGACAAGGTGATCTCGACGCTGCTCAACGGCCCCGCCGTATCGCTGCGCAAAACCAAACACGCCATCAACGCCGCGACGCTCACCGAGTTCGAAGCGGCGATCGGTCGCGAGACGGAGGGGCAGATGACGCTGCTCGTCTCACCGGACTTCCGCGAAGGTGCTCGCGCCTTCCAGGAG
>CAZOIX010001132.1:0-1646 GCA_964579685.1 uncultured Mycobacterium sp. | reverse complement strand
AGCGGTAGCTGGTCGTAGGTCTAGTCGCTGAACCGGCACGATTGCCGGTGTAGGCGGCTTCCGCCCCGGGTGTCCGACGCCATGCGGCTGACGACGTTGCAACCACCCGGGGCTTCTTCGACAGCCTCCCCATAAGCGGTGGTCCCGCTGGGAGGGTTTCGTCACCGGGCGCCGGGTGAGTCGGAACGTGGCGCACTTGACATACCGACAACCTGGGAGGAACGTGTTGGGCATTCTCGATCAGGCAATCGAGGCGAACCCGTGGGAACGATCCACGGCAAGCCACCGCATCGACAGAGTCATCGACCGACTCAACCCACACCTCGACCTCGAGGAAGTGCACGCCCTCCACGCCATGCTGACCGGCGACGTCACCGAATGGGGACACGTCCGCATGGCGAAGATCATCCGGGCAGCGTGCGACGAGGTCGGCGTCAACCACGAGAACGTGACCAACAAAGACGTCGAGGGCTGGCGAAAGAAGCCCCGCTGATGGGCGTACTGCGTGACGCGGTAGCCCGCACCGAGGCTCGCATCCTCATCATCGACATCGAACTCCGGCCCGGCGTCGCCTACTACTGGCAGCCGAAGGTCAAGTGGATACCGCCCCACATGTCGATCAGCAAACCGGCCATGATCTGCTTCGACGCGAAGTGGTACGGCAGCCCGAAGCACACCTTCCGGTCCGAATGGGACGACGGCCCCGAAGCGATGGCCGCCGAAGCACGCCGGCTGCTCGACGAGGCACACATCGTCGTCGGCTACAACTCGGTCGGGTTCGACATCAAGCACCTCAACCGGGAGATCATCCAGACCGGCGGTTCGCCGCCGTCGTCGTTCTTCGACGTCGACCTGATCCGCACGGCCCGGTCACGGTTCAAGTTCCCGTACAACTCGCTGAACGAGGTGTGCCGCGACTTGCAGCTCGAGATGAAGATGGAGCATTCGGGGTGGGAGTTGTGGGAGCAGGTGATCGCCGGCGACCCGAAGGCACGCAAGACGATGCGGGCATACAACCGGACCGACGTCGAGGTGACCGAGGCGCTGTACACGATGCTGCGGCCGTGGATCAAGGGCCACCCGAACGTCAACATGTTCCGGTCGGAGCGGGTGTCGGGGTGCGACAAGTGCGGGTCAGTCGACCTGGACGACGCCGGGTTCCACTACACGCCGACGCGGGCGTACAAGCGGTACCGGTGCAACGAGTGCGGCGGCTACTCCCGTGCCACGCACCACGAGCCGACGATGGCGCAACACCGGAGGGGGGCGTGATGAGCAAGCACGGCGACCACAGAAGCCTGCCGAACCTGCTGATGATGTTGTCGCGACACTATGACCTGGACCGCCCATATCGAATCTTCAACCCGATCCCGAAGTTCCTTCGCTGGCTGCCCGGGGCGCGGTCGTGGTGCATCATCGTCACCCGAGCACCCAAACGAGAGAAGCCCCTGACCCCAAGAGAGGCGAACGAGCGATACGCAATCCAGCGGCTCCGACCCATCGGCTGCATCTGCGATCCCGGTGAGGGGGAGGATTGGATCTGCGCCAGGTGCAACGGTCAACGACCATGAACGTCGGCAAGCTCGTCGTTGGTGTCGGCTGCGTCTACGAGCTCGCCGCACTCCCCGAACGATCCCCGCTCCCCA
>CAZOIX010001131.1:0-1647 GCA_964579685.1 uncultured Mycobacterium sp. | reverse complement strand
AGGTGGAACTGCTCGGCATGGAGTTCCGGCCATGCGGGTTCGCCGGCGTCGACACGCGCGGCGAGACCACGATCGGCGCCGGAGCCTGCGTCACCCCCTGACCCCACCGCCGGGCCCGGTCAGCCTGGCACCCATCCGCACCACCGCCCGCCGGCCGACGCCCCGCAAGGGGCGTTCGCCATGGCGCATGAGGCAACGCTACTCTCCTCCGAGAGCCTCGAGTGCGTCCCGTAGTTCAGTGAGCAGGTCTTCCGGCATCGTCTTCAGGAGCATCCCGATCACACGCGCACTGCGTTCAAACGTCCGTTGTTTGTCGCGGGAGAGCGTAGGGAGTTCGAGGCTCGACAGATCGTCCAGTTCCGCGAATGGAGACGGGTGCGCGAGCACGGCGCGCGCGTTGCTGATCCTCATGGCGTGGATCCTGCCCGTGTCGGAGCCGATGAGCACCGCGTGCCCTCCGTCCTCGATCTCTGGCGGTGCGGAGTCAGAGACCTTCTCGCCGAACTCATACCAGAACTCGAACCAGAGGTCTCCCCCTTCTGTGATCCGGAGCATGACCTGCTGTGGGAACTCAAACGGGCTCGGGCTCACCGTGCGGCGCATTCCGGAGACTGCTTCTCGGGAGATCACCGGGGACTCCCGGAGCGCCTTCGAGAACGAGTAGTTCCGGTAGGGGAAGGTCTTGTTCATTCCGTTGGCTCTCCCAGGACTTGCCCAATGGTGACCGCTAGCCGGCCGAGCTCGTCCCTTGGGACGCTGTCGGGCCCAAAACAACACACGTCTTCTGTCGAGTCGATGAGCAGCACGCCCCAAGGGTGACCGCCGGCCCTGATGATCGTCCCGCAGAAGTGCCGTCCGAAGTTCTTCATCGACCGGACCGAGGCGATCGAGCGCACGTTGCTGCCTTCGAGGTATTTCCGGGTCTGATCATCCGGAGGAAGTGCGCCGATCGACCGGATCGTGGCCACTTGTTTCACATCTGGAACGGCGTCGAGGGTCAGGTCGACCATCCCGGCCTCGTCCCAGATCATCCCCGCTACGCCGTGGCATCCTTCGGGGTCGTCTGAGACGCGCCACGCGATCGGAGAACGGCGGTTCCTCGCTCCTTTCGCGCGCACGTAGACAGCGAGGTAGTCCGATCGCCAGTCGAGGCCCCAAAGGTACTTCGCGCGGCCAGGTTCCGTGAGTAGTCGCCACAGCTCCGTGAACCCACGGAGCTTTAGCGTGGCTCCGGAGGTGCGCTTGAAGAGCGTGACTCGGTTCTGTCGCTCCCGTCCGGGGAACTGCACGTGCGAGTAACCGTTCACGAGACGCTCGAGCGCTGGCTTGAACTTGTGGCGCTCAGCGAAGTACTGGTCCCAGTAGTGTTTCAGGCGTGCGACAAGCGCGAAGACCCCGACGGCCAGCGCCAGCCACGCCCGAGAGTCGTACAGGTGCCGCCGGAAGCCGACAAGCCCGTCGGACGGGTCGAGCACTGAGGCATAGCCCAGAAACCCAGCTGCAGCGGTTGCGATCACCGACCCGATGATTGCGATGGCGCCTGGACGCTTCTTGCTCATGCCATCTGGTCTCCGAGTGGCGCGTCGACAGGCACCGAATGGGCCGGTGCGGGATGCCGGGAAAGGGTATGCACCTGCACCACTGATT
>CAZOIX010001130.1:0-1649 GCA_964579685.1 uncultured Mycobacterium sp. | reverse complement strand
ACCGGGGCCCAACACCTGCGCGACAACCAGATCTGCCACCATCCGCATGCCGGTCGCGTTGGGATGAAGCGGCGCAGGCCTGCCTGGCAGCGGAAACCCGGGGCGGGTTGTCCACGGATCGGCCGACCATGCATGGTGCGCAATGCTGCGCTCGGCGACCCGGACCAATCCGCAGCCGGTGAAGGCGGCGGCCTCCGCGGTCGCCCGCGCCAGCTCGTCGGCCACGTGCCGCCCCGTCGCGGCATCGGCGTCGGACAACGGCGGCGCGGCGGTGCCCGCAGGCGGCAGCAGCGTCAGGTAATCGACGAACAGCACCCGTGCCGCGGGTGCGCGCTCGCGCAGCAGGCGACCGACGTTCTTGAGCGACTCCGCGACGTCGACCAGTGCCTTCTCCCGCGCGGCGACATCGAGCTGGTCGGCCACCCGGCCGCCGAGCAGCGGCACGGCACGCACGAACCGCGGCAACCCGGCTGCGAACAACAGCGGCACATATCCGACGTCGTTGCCGCCGATCGTCACGGTGACCAGGTCCTCGGTCCCATCGAGCGCCCGGATCTGGGCAGGGGCACCGGGCTGCGGCTCCGACAGGATGTTGGCGGTGGTCGCACCGGAGTATGTGACGTCGACGAGCTCGAGTCCCAGCCGCTCGGCGACCAGGTGGGGATAGTTGCGCGCGGAGCGGCCGGCGAAGAACGGGGCGCCCCTGGCGCGCGGCCGGATGCCCGGCCCGGCCGCCATCGAACTGCCCAGCGCGACGTACCTTTTCATAGAGACGGACTGGATGCCTGCGCCCAAAACCGCTTGGGGATCCGGCCCGCCCGACGGGCCAGATACCCCGCGGTGACGGCTGAGGCCATCGCCGCGGCCATCGTGGGCGGATCGGCTGCGCGGGTGACCGCCGTGGCGAGAAGCACTGCGTCACAGCCAAGCTCCATCGCCAGCGCGGCGTCGCTCGCGGTGCCGATGCCGGCGTCGAGCACCACGGGCACCGAACAGTGTTCGGCGATCATCTCGATGTTGTGGGGGTTGGCGATCCCCAGTCCCGTCCCGATCGGCGAACCCAGTGGCATCACTGCCGCACAGCCGATGTCCTCGAGGCGGCGCGCGAGCACTGGATCGTCGTTGGTGTAGGGCAGCACGACGAACCCGTCGTCTACCAATCGTTCTGCAGCCCTGATCAATTCAACGGCATCCGGCAGGAGCGTGCGGTCATCGGCGATGACCTCGAGCTTGACCCAGTCGGTTTGCAGCGCCTCGCGCGCGAGCTGCGCGGTCAGCACCGCCTCGGCCGCACCCCGGCAGCCGGCGGTATTCGGCAATGGTGTGATGCCGAGCCTGTTCAGCAGTTCCAGCACACCCGTGCCGCCCTCGCTGTCGACGCGGCGCATCGCCACGGTGGTCAATTCGGTGCCCGACGCCACGAGCGCCTCTTCCAGCACCGTCAGGTTCGCCGCGCCGCCGGTGCCGGTATAGGGCCAGCGATTTGCTTCATGTATCGAGAACAGTGCCACCCGCGGATCATCGCGCCAGGCATCTTCGACCCCATCGCCGTGATGCGCATCGAGATCGACATACAACACCCGCTCGATGCCGCGCTCCAGCAATGTCGCTATCGCGAACACCGGGTCGTTGAAATAGCAGAAACCGCT
>CAZOIX010001129.1:0-1650 GCA_964579685.1 uncultured Mycobacterium sp. | reverse complement strand
ATAGTATCGCTCAATATAAGAGGATTTGGAGACCCTTTTTCCTCTGACAAGCCCACCCGCATTTTAGCAACTTGCCGAGAAATGAAAGCCAACATTGTATTCCTCCAAGAGACACGAGTGAGCCTGGCGGCAGCCCAAGCAATCGAACAACAGTTTCCGGAGTGGACCTTTTTCTGGAGCCATAAACGAAACAGTCGCTCTGCCGGTGTTGCCATTCTCATCTCCTCCGCCCTTATCAACCAAACACCCCTTACAGTACAGTCGTGCCAGAAACATGGGGGGCAGATAGTGGTACTCACAGTGGCCTGGGGTCCACGCACCCTAGCCCTGTGCAATGTGTATCTTCCAAACGACCCAAGAGATAATGCAGCCGCTCAGAGACATCTATCGTCGCTACTGGGAGGCCTCCCTGCCCCTACCATGCCCATCCTGGGGGGCGACTTCAACTTTACTGAAGATGCACTGCTGGATAAGAAAAGTTTCTGCCCAGTCCTGCAGGATAGCCACCACGGCCCTCGACAGCACTGGCGCCAGGATCTGGGTGACAATCTAGTAGATGTGTATCGCTACCTTCATTTGGATCGTCGGGAGTACACCCATCTGCATCCCAACGGTATGTCACGTTTGGACCGTTTCTATGTATCCGCAGGTCACATGTCGATGGTCAACTCGTGCAAAATCGCCACGACAAGGAGCTGCCCGAACCTCGCCATTTCCGACCACAAACCCATCACCCTGGACCTCCTTCTCCCTGGGACCAGCACCAAAACTGCCAGGCAGCACTCACGACGAGTGGTAGGATTCAGCTTCCGCCATGACCCAGCCCTGCTCGCCCAGTTCAGAGACCAAGTAGCTGCCATGACCGCAGGCGTGGACGACGATATGCTATCTCTAGTAGCACTCTGGCCGCTGATCAAACGTCGTATTGCCACAATAGCCAGAAAAATGGACAAGTCGTACAGGAACAGGACCAAGCATGATCTTGATGCCGCCCAAACAGATCTCGCCGACATTGAAGACGCGCTCTCTGAAGACCCAGATACATGGTTTCCCAGGCTGCGCCAGACTCGTACCAAGATCAATACCCTTCACGCCCGACTGTGCTCTCAAGGCACCGATGCCGCCATATTCCATCCGCGAGAGCTCCCCTCTCCCGCCACCACCCGCGCCTTCCACCACCCCTCTTCCACCCTCTGCCACCCTCCTCTCCAGGACACAGCAGGGCGCCTCCACTCCACCCCCAAGGGCTGCGCGAACGCCATGATCGACCATCTGGCCTACGTGAGCCGCAAGCAACCCACCATGAAGACCTCCCAGCGGGCCGTCCTCTCCACCATCCCTCCCCCAGATGCCTCCATCCTCGAGCCCGCTGGTGACCTTGCCGTCACAGAACAGGAGGTTGCTCGAGCCATCAGACGGGCCAGGCCCTCGCAAGCCGGCATTGACGGCCTCTCAGTTCAGATGTATCGCCTGGCCAAAGCCAGTATGATCCCTCTCTTAGCCAAGCTCTACACAGCCATCGCCACCCTCCAGCTCCTTCCATCACGCTTCCACTACGGCCTCATCCTGCCATTCCACAAGAAAGGACCCTCCGTCCTCCCGACCAACTACCGCCCCATCACCCTGCTCAATGTGGACTACCGCCTCCTC
>CAZOIX010001128.1:0-1654 GCA_964579685.1 uncultured Mycobacterium sp. | reverse complement strand
GGTTCGGGAGAACTGCGTCGCGGTGGTGTCGAGCCCGTTGGCCGGGCCCACAGAGTCGCTCTATGCCTCGGTGGGCGACGGTGTCGTGCTTGCCGAGATCGCCCGCCAGCGACGAGTTCAGTGAGCGGGCTGGCGAACCTCGGTCAGCGTCGTGGATTTCGGCTCGACGCCGGCACCAGGTGTCACTCGTCGCAATCGTCGCGCCACCCATGGCGCCGCGAACGCGGTCGCCCAGCGCAGGTTCCCCCAGAAGCTTCTTCGCGGCGGTGTGGAGGCCAGCAGGGCGGCGGACCGGGAGGTCAGCTTGTGTGGAACCGTCAGCGTGTCAAGCACTTTGGCCGCCATCCGTTCGTGACCGAGCGGCGAGAGGTGGACGCGGTCACCGTCCCATAGGCGGGGATCACGGAACTCCGAGAATCTCCAGAAGTCGACCAGCTGCACACCGATGTCGTCGACGATAGTGCGCAGCAGCTCGTTGTAGATCGCGGTGCGACCTCGCAACCGGCGGAACAGGGGCACGGTGCCCAGGTCGGCGGCGGTGAAGGTGAGCACCACCGCGCCGGTCTGCTGCAGGGTCTTCAGCGCATCGGCATAGCGCGCCATCATGGCATCGATGTCGTTGCGCACCACGAGCAGGTCATTCATGCCCGCGTATATCGAGACGATATCGGGTTCGAGCATCACTGCCGTCTGAATCTGTTCGGCGAGTATCTCGTCCATGGTGCGCCCGCGCACCGCCAGATTCGCGTAACGCAGGCCGGGATTGCCCTGCGCGAGCACCTCGGCGACACGGTCAGCCCAACCGCGCAGCCCGTTCGCATGGTGTGGGCTGGGGTCGCCGCAGCCTTCGGTGAAAGAATCCCCGAGCGCCACGAATCTGCTGAACACAGCCATGGCCCCAATCATGCTCACCGTATGGGGTTTCGCTCGACCGCAGCGCGGCAGATAGGCGAATCGACGTCAGCCGTCCGACCGCTGTTCGCGTCGTCGTAACCCCTAGGCTCAATTCCACGGGTCTGCGCGCTGCCAGAGCGTCGGCAGATGCAGCGCGACATCGTCCTCCCGCGCCAGCCGGGACAGTATCCGCATCGTGACGTCGAGATCGTCACCCGCATAGGGCAACGCGCGCAGCGGCTTGTGCAGCGGCCGGAAGAAGTCGTCCCAGTGGACGAGCACGACGCGGGTTGCACCGACGGAACGGACGGCTTCTGTCCAGTAGTCGGCCAGATACTGCTCGGGTTGCACGCCGAGTTGCCCCACACCGAGGTAGACAACGTCGACGCGCTGTCCGGCAAGGGCGCCGGGAACGAAGCCGGCGCTGCCGACAATCAGCAGCCGGCGGTCGGATGGCCGGTGGTGCACCAAGGTCGACCACGCTTCGCCGCACTTGTATGCCGACATCTTCACGGGCGGTACGACCGGTTTGGTGATGACACCGGGAAAGCGGTCGGGTGGACAGTGTCTGGCCTCGATCAGCGTGACGTCATACGCCCCGAGTCGTACCGGCTCGCCCGGCGTGACCACGACGAGCCGATCGTCGGGCAACCCGTGACCTACGCCGACCTGTTTGGCCGACATCCCGCCGACGATCCTGGCGCCGGTGCGTTCGGCGACCACGGCGGAGTCCATCGCGTGGTCGAAATGGGTATGGACC
>CAZOIX010001127.1:0-1656 GCA_964579685.1 uncultured Mycobacterium sp. | reverse complement strand
CTGGTGATCTGTGTGGCGTTGGCGTTCTGGGAACCCGCGACCGGTGCCGCGCGTTCGCAGCGGGCGGTGCGCGCGGCGAGCATCCCGAGCCGTGTCGGCGCGGGCCTGTTGTGCGCGTCGTTAGCCATAGGTTTGCCCGTCACCGGGCTCGCGACGGCAAACGAGCGAATCGGCAACCAACAACTGCAGTACGGGTTGAAGTCCTTGGTCAACCCGGAGAACTATCCGCCCGCCGAACAGAGCTACCGACAGTTGATGGTCAACGACCGCGCGTTGGCACAGTACTTCGACCGCAAGCATCTGCCGGAAGGGTCGGTCCTGATGGACACCTTCTACACCTGGGGCATTTGGCTGGCGTCGGACAACCCGAAGCACTTCGTCATCACCAGCGACTACGACTTCACTACCGTGCTGAACCGACCATGGGACTTTGGCGTGCAGTACATCGTTGCGAGCAATCCGCGGTTCTCCGACGCCGACGCGTTGAACAAGCGCTATCCGACCTTGTGGGAAGACGGCGCCGGGCTCGGCACGCTCGTCCATTCGGTCGACGGAGCAACCGGCGACGAACGGTTCCGCATCTACCGCACCACGGGACGGCCTGTCCCACCTTCGCGCGGCTAGACCGGGTAGCTCGCGGTCGGGTCGACCGGTACGTCGACGACGGTGGCCAGACCGCGATGATCGGAGCCGGGTACGGCGACCGTGCGCACCGAGGACGCGGTGCAGTTGTAGACGAGCACGTGGTCGATGCCGATCGCCGGCGGACGCAAGGGCTTGCTGGGGTACGTGCGGGCCAGACCCGCGCCTGCCTGCTCACCCGCGTCGCGGTAGCCGTCGGCGAGCAGCGTGCGAAACGGGCGCATGTCGAGCGTGGAGTTGAAGTCGCCCGCCACGATCACCGCGCCCGCGCCCGCCTCCCGGGATACCTCGTGCAGTGTGGCAGGCATGCGCGCAAGGTCGTCTCGAAAGTACTGAAGTGACTGCACCCATGGTGCCGCGAGGTGCACCCCCAGCACGGTCGTCGCGAACATCACGCCTGGGACCTGAATCCGCACCCTCAACATCGGCATCTGGTAGCCGGCGATGTACGCGGACTCGATGATCGGATACCGACTCCACACGCCGATTCCGACCGCACCTTCTCCCGGGTTGAGCGCACGGTGTCCGAAGGCGGCGTCCAGCCCCGCAGAGGACAGCCCGGCGACGGCATCCGGGGTCAGCTCCTGGATCACCAGCACATCGGCCGTCGTATCCGCCAGTTCAGTGACCGCGCGCGAATCCGCCTGCCCGAAACCAAGGTTGGCGGTCACCACCCTGATGGCCACGCTCGGCACGCCCACCTTCTCGGGTCCGAGGAAGCGGGGCAACTGCACGCCGATCGACACCACACACAGCACGGCGGCGACGATGGTCAGCAACCAGCGCCGCGCCAAACCGAGCAGCATCATCGCGAGTACAGCCGCGATGGTCAGGTACGGCGACGCCGCGGCGATGACGAGCACGACCTCGTTGGTCACCGGCAGATAGCGCGACGCCAACCCTGTCGCACCGACCGCCAGCGCGAGCACACCCAGGGCGGTCAGGAACAACCGAATCATGCTGCGCTCGTTGCGCTTCGGTACGTCGGATCAGCCGAGTTTGCGAAGCCGCGGC
>CAZOIX010001126.1:0-1657 GCA_964579685.1 uncultured Mycobacterium sp. | reverse complement strand
GGCGTGGGTCGTCGGCGGTGAGCTGGCAGCCGTCACGGTCGCAGGGGCAGGGGGTATCAGTGATCATCAGTACCAGTCCCCGCCGTCCGCATTCGCGAGACGTTCCGCTGTGGGGATGTAGAACGTCTCGTCCTCCATGTGGTCAATGCCGTACTCGAACGCTTGAAAGCCCCGGAACTCGATGCACACCCACCATGTCCCGGCGTCGCTGGCGAGGTTGCCGACCCGAATCACCTGGAATCGGCAGCCCGCGGCCAACAGCGCGCGGGCTTCGCCGAGCTGGCGCTGAGCATTGGCTGAGTCCCGATCAGCCCACCGGTCGTGTTGAACCACGCCGCGAGTGCAGAGGTCAACGAGGTGCTCTCGTGTTGGTTCGCTCACGCCGCACCTCGCACGGTCTGGCGGCGGGCCTCGATGAACGCACGACGCTGCTCCAACAACACCTGCGAACCCGGCGTCGCCTGACGAGTCATCACGACCCGGGCCACACCACCCTCGGACAGATACGTCGGCATCAGGCCGCGCTCCAACGTGACGGCCTCGAGCGCCGCGAACATCTCGTCCTCGTCGACCAGCCGGGGGACGCTGTCACCGTTCGCCCGACGCGACAGCCGCAACAGGACGGCCTTGAAGTCGTCGCCGTCACTCACGACGCCCGCCCTTCGATGCCGGCACGCTGCAACGTGTCGTCAGCCCACGCACGACGTGCCGCCTTCCGTTCGTCGTCGGCGAGCACCTCGTGAGCAGCCTGGACGCCGAACAGGACCGGGTCGGTGTTGCGTTCGGTGCGGATCAGACCG
This sequence comes from uncultured Mycobacterium sp., assembly GCA_964579685.1. Classification (GTDB taxonomy): domain Bacteria; phylum Actinomycetota; class Actinomycetes; order Mycobacteriales; family Mycobacteriaceae; genus Mycobacterium. Next base: position 857 of record CAZOIX010001126.1, on the reverse strand, counting down.
ACAGACGGATGCGACGACGCCGGCACGGGACGACGACGGAACCGGGCCAGGAGACGGGCGATCATGACTGGTATCCCGTCAGTCGCTCGATCATGCCGAGCAGTCGATCTACGGTGGCAGAGTTGTCGTCAGCGTCGGTTAGCGCTTGGACGTATCCCCGCTCCTCAGCGCTGAGGTGAACTCGGCCCCAACCACGCCCGGTCTCGTGCCACTTGGTTGGCTCGCGCCCCCACTTCGCATCGAGGACTACTCCGCCTTCACCGACCAGCCTTGCAGCAGTCGAGTGACAATCGGCCCCCCAGTGGCTGGCATCGTCTGGTAGTCGCACGCGAATCTTCAACGTCGGGGTTTCGCCGCCACTCACGCCGCACCCCCGATCGACTCGGGGACCGGGCCGAACACCCGCTCCACCTCCGCAGCCGGGATACGCACCAGCTTGCGGAACGACTCGACCTTGGCCACCTGCCCCTCACGCACCATCTTGCGGATGAGCTGCTCGGACACACCGTGCATGTCCGCGATCTCCTTCGGCGAGAACGAGGCGCGGGTCACTTGACGCGCTCCGTGGGGGTGACGGTGCAGCGCCAGACCTGCGGCCAGTGCTTCACGAGGATGTTGCTCTTGGTGTAGATGGCCGAACCGTGGTATTGCCCATCGTCCAGAACGCCGACGAACGCCTCGAACGGCTCGGGTGGTGCGATCGACTTGCGGTAGGCGTCGACGGCGTCAACAAACATGGACCAACGGCTCGACATGGCGTCAACCTTCCGATCGTCCGTCACAACTCGCGCCGCGGCGTCCAACACGGCCTGGACTTCGGGCGGGTAGGCGCTCATGCTGCCTCGTCTCCGTTGAGC
>CAZOIX010001125.1:0-1660 GCA_964579685.1 uncultured Mycobacterium sp. | reverse complement strand
CGTACTGTCCGCACGGACAGACCGAGGTCTCACACAACAACATCCGCGAGCGCGTACACGCCATCGCGTCGCGCGGCATCGTGCCGGTCATCCTCGGCGGCGATCACTCGATCACCTGGCCCGCCGCGACCGCGGTCGCCGATGTGCACGGCTACGGCAACGTCGGCATCGTGCACTTCGACGCGCATGCCGACACCGCCGATGAGATCGAGGGCAACCTGGCCAGCCACGGCACGCCGATGCGGCGTCTCATCGAATCCGGTGCCGTGCCCGGCAGTCATTTCGTTCAGGTCGGCCTGCGCGGCTATTGGCCGCCGCAGGACACCTTCGAGTGGATGCAAGAACAACGCATGACATGGCACACCATGCAGGAGATCTGGGACCGCGGATTCAAGGACGTCATGCGCGACGCCGTGAGTGAGGCGTTGGCCAAGGCCGAGAAGCTGTATGTCTCAGTCGACATCGACGTTCTCGACCCCGCGCACGCACCCGGCACGGGCACTCCGGAGCCGGGCGGCATCACCACCGCGGATCTGCTGCGCCTGGTGCGCCAACTCTGCCGCGAGCATGACGTCGTCGGCGTGGACGTGGTCGAGGTGGCGCCCGCATACGACCACGCGGAACTGACCGTCAACGCCGCGCACCGTGTGGTGTTCGAGGCACTCGGCGGCATGGCCGCGCGCCGCCGGGATGCCACCCCCGATGCTGCGCCGCCGGGGCCTCCCGCCCGATAGCCGCGGGTGAGGAGGACAATGACGGTATGGCCGGAACGCTGTTCTTCGATGGCAACTGTGGGATGTGCACCCGTGCGCACGACTTCCTCGTGAGACACGATCGAACCGGCCACCTCGAGACCGAGCCATTGCAGGGCCCTGGAGTGGCCGCGCGCCTCGGGGTACCCGACGATCACCTCCTGGACGCCGTGCGCTGGCTGGATGAGTCGGGTGCCGTCTACACCGGCGCGGAAGCGGCGAACGCCGCGGTCTCGGTCGCGCTGGGCACCCGACTGCCGCTGCGGATGTACCGCATCCCGGGCATCCGGCACATCCAGGATGCGGTCTACCGCTGGGTCGCCACCCATCGCTACCGCTTCCCCGGCAAAACCCCCTACTGCGAATCGCATCCCGTCGCCTGCTGACCGACCGGCGCAGCCTCACCCAAAACCGACTTCCGTCCACGCCGGGCTGTCGTTCCGATGGTCCCCCGCGTTCCGGCACTCGCCGTACAGACGCATCACTGCGCGCGTGGTGTCGTCGGCGTTGCGTTCCAGCACCGCCGTGACCGGCCCCTTGACGAGTTTGCGACCGAAGTGCTCGGCCTTCGCGGGTGCGTCGGCCCAGCCCGCGGTGATCATCGCTGCGGCGACCTCGTCCAGATGCCGCCCCCAATCGCCCTTCGGCAGAGAGAAATTCAGGTACAGAGTCGCTTGGTAGGGCGGCGTGTCTCCCGGTTCGCATGACATGAACGCGTAACCGCCGCTCGCGTCACGCAGATGCGCCGCGGCGACGATCTGCCTTGCCGGACCGACGATCTGCTCCACCGCCTGATCATCGGTCAACGGCGCGGTCTGACGATCCGGCGACGCGCCCTGCTCCCGGTCGACCACGACGAGGGCCACCCCGAGCGTCAACGACAGCACCAGCGCGGCCCACAGCAGTGC
>CAZOIX010001124.1:0-1661 GCA_964579685.1 uncultured Mycobacterium sp. | reverse complement strand
GGTATCGTCGGCGGCCTGATCGCGGGCTTCACGGCACTGTGGATAAGCCGTATCGCCGCGCCGCGGTGGCTACGGGGTCTGATGCCCGTCGTCATCATCCCGTTGTTCGCATCGCTGGTCGTCGGCCTGTTGATGTTCCTGCTGCTCGGGCGCCCGCTGGCGGCGATCACCTCGGGGTTGACCACCTGGCTCGGCGGCATGTCGGGCACCTCGGTCATCGTCCTCGGCGTCATCCTGGGCCTGATGATGTGCTTCGACCTCGGCGGCCCGGTCAACAAGGCCGCGTACGCCTTCGCCACCGCGGGCCTCAACGTCGCCGACCCGGCGTCGCTGCGCATCATGGCCGCGGTGATGGCCGCAGGCATGGTGCCGCCACTGGCGATGGCGCTGGCCTCGACGGTACGGCCGCGCTTGTTCACCGAACCCGAACGGGAGAACGGCAGGGCCGCTTGGCTTCTCGGAGCGTCGTTCATCTCCGAGGGAGCGATCCCGTTCGCCGCCGCCGACCCGGTGCGGGTGATCCCGTCGATGATGTTCGGTGGCGCCGTCACCGGTGCGCTCATCATGGCCTTCGACGTGACGTTGAAGGCCCCGCACGGCGGGATCTTCGTCTTCTTCGCCATCGGAAACCTCGGCTGGTTCCTCGTGGCCCTCGCCGCAGGCACGGTGGCAGCCGCCCTCGCCGTCATCGCCGCCAAGCAGTTCGCGAGGCCCATCGCCGAGCTCGACGAAGAGCCTGTGCTCGCGACCGCCTGACCCCTACCACCCATCACTGCCGAAGGAGATCACTCATGCCCACCAAGACCGTCATCGTCGGCTCGGCCATCGGCCTACACGCCCGCCCCGCGGCCATCATCGCCGAAGAGGTCGTGAAGGCCGGGGTGCCCGTCACCCTCTCCATGGACGGCGGCGAGCCCGTCGACGCGGGATCGGCGCTGATGATCATGACGCTGGGCGCGGGCAACGGCGCTGCGGTGACCGTCGCCTGCGACGACGCGGACATTCTCGCCACCGTGGCCGGACTGGTCTCCCAAGACCTCGACGCCTGACGAGATTGCGGACCTGACCCCCCGCGCGGCCCCCTAAGATTGGCTGGGTGTGGGGGACGATCGAGGGTTTGCTGTGGCCGTATCGGCGCACTGTCGGCTCGGCGCGCATCGAGGGAGGTGCGTAGCGATTGCACCGCCTTGGTGTGCTGCTGGCAGTGCTGTTGCTGGCATTGTTCAGCGCTCCTCCCGCGGCGGCCATCGAGCCGCCGACGATCGATCCGGGGGCGATGCCGCCCGACGAGACCGGCCCTGATCAACCGACCGAACAGCGCCGGGTCTGTTCGGCCCCGACCGCGTTTCCCAACGCGAACTTCGCCGACAGGCCGTGGGCCAACGACTACCTGCGCCTGGCAGAGGCGCAGAAGTTCGCCACGGGTGCGGGGATCACCGTCGCCGTCATCGACACCGGGGTCAACGGCTCGCCGCGGGTGCCCGCCGAACCGGGCGGCGACTTCGTCGATCAAGCGGGAAACGGCATGTCGGACTGCGATTCCCACGGGACGCTGACCGCGTCGATCATCGCGGGCAGGCCCGCACCGACCGACGGGTTCATCGGGGTGGCGCCCGACGCCCGCCTGCTGTCGCTGCGGCAGACGTCGGAGGCCTTCCAAC
>CAZOIX010001123.1:0-1662 GCA_964579685.1 uncultured Mycobacterium sp. | reverse complement strand
GCGTCGCCGTGCCGAGCCGAACCGGCCGGCGCGAACATGGCGGCCGGGCCGGTTGCCGGCGGGCGCGGCGGTGCTGGCGGTCGGTGCGGTCATCGCCGGGGTGACGGGCGCCGTCGTGGTCGCCATCGCCGTCGGCCTGCGATACCTCACGCGCCACCGCGAACGCCTTCGCGACGCCATCACGGTCACGACGTCCGCCGGCGGGCTGATCCTGGCCGGTACCGTGCTCAGCCAGTACCCGTGGCGATCGGTCGACGGCTATGTCGGCCACTCCTCCGGCGTGCAGCTGCTCGCCCTCATCTCGGTGGCGATGCTGGCCGCGTCCGTCGTACCGGACGATCGCAGGCGTTTCACACCCGCGGACTCGTTCGACGCTTAGCATCGGCTATGTGCCGCAGCTGAATACCGCCCGGGGGGAGATCGCGACAACCGACCTGGGGGTCACCTTGATGCATGAGCACGTGTTCGTGCTCTCCCCCGAAATCCACGCCAACTATCCCGAAGTGTGGGGCGACGAGGCCAAGCGTCAGGCCGACGCGGTCACCCGGCTCAATGAACTCAAATCTCGGGGCGTCGACACCATCGTGGATCTCACCGTCATCGGGCTCGGTCGCTACATTCCGCGCATCGCCACGATCGCCGCGCAGACCGACATCAACATCGTGGTGGCGACGGGGGTCTACACCTACAACGACGTACCGATGTACTTCCACTTCAGCGGTCCGGAAACCCCACTGGGCGAGCCGATGGTGGACATGTTCGTCAGCGATATCGAAGAGGGCATCGCGGGCACCGACATCAAGGCGGCCATCCTCAAATGCGCCACCGACGAGCCGGGTGTGACACCCGGCGTGGAGCGGGTGTTGCGGGCGGTGGCACAGGCGCACCGGCGCACGGGGGTGCCGATCTCGACGCACACCCACGCAGCGACCCGGCGCGGACTCGACCAGCAGAAGATCTTCGCCGAGGAGGGGGTGGACCTGAGTCGGGTGGTCATCGGTCACTCCGGCGACAGCACCGACCTCGGCTATCTGGAGGAACTCATCGGCGCGGGGTCCTACATCGGCATGGACCGCTTCGGCGTCGATGTCTTTCTCGGCTTCGAGGACCGAGTCAACACCGTGGCGCAGATGTGCGAGCGCGGCCACGCCGACAAAATGGTGCTCTCGCACGACGCGTCGTGCCTGATGGATTGGCTACCGGAGGACATGGTGTCGGTGGTGATGCCGAACTGGCATTACCTGCACATTCACAACGACGTCATCCCGGCACTGAAGCAGCGCGGTGTCACCGACGAACAGCTCACCACGATGCTCGTCGACAACCCGCGCAGGATCTTCGAGGCGCGGGGCGCCTACTGAGATGACTCACCCGTCCCCCACCCCGCCCATTCCCACGCAATTCTCCCGCCTCGCCGAATCCGATCCCGATGCTCCGGCGATCACCTGCGCGGGCCGCACGATCACGCGTGCCGAGTTCGACGCGTCGACGAACCGACTCGCGCGTGCCTACGCCCAACTCGGTGTCGAGCAAGGCGATTACGTCACCATCGTCATGCCCAATTCCATCGAGTGGGCGCAGGCGGTGCTGGCGGCCTGGAAGCTCGGCGCGGTGCCGCAGCGAGAAGCCCTCGAGGGTCGCCGTCGCCGAGGAGGAGGGCGA
>CAZOIX010001122.1:0-1665 GCA_964579685.1 uncultured Mycobacterium sp. | reverse complement strand
GCACAGCGCTGTCGGTGGCGACTTCAGACAGCAGCGTCAACGTGGCCAGGCCGGCCAGGAACGGGTCCACGCCAGGGGCTTCCGCCAAGCCGAACGCGGCACGTAGCGCCGCCGCCTGCGGATCCGGCAGGGTGTGCACCCGGTCCAGACAGTCCTTGAGAAGCAGGTGCAGCGCCGCGAACGGCAACTCGGCCTCCTGCTCGACGCCGGTACAGCGCAGCACGCGCATACCCGTCGCGTCGGTCGCAATCTGCTCGAGCAAGGCGGTCTTGCCGCTGCCTGCCTTGCCCTGGATGACCAGCGACGAACTCCGCCCCAAGCGGGCCTCGGCGAGCAGCCCGTCAACCTCGGCCAGCTCGGCCGCCCGTCCGTGCAGCACGGATCAAACCTAGCCACCCACGGCATCGACCGGAAACACCAGGCGCTACAGCGGAGAGGCGCCCCGCAGATGCTCGAAGATCAGCGACGTCTGTGTACCCGCCACATCAGCGTCGGCGTTGAGGTTCTCGACCACGAACGATCGCAGGTCCTCGGTGTCGCGCGCGGCGACATGCAGGATGAAGTCCTCGGCGCCTGCCAGAAAGTAGACGTCCATCACCTGCGGTTTGCGCCGGATCTGCTGGATGAAGCTGCGGATCTTGCCCCGTGCGTTGGATTGCAGGCTCACCGAGATCATCGCCTGAAGGGTCAGTCCGATGGCCGCAGGATCGATATCGGTGTAGAAGCCTCGAATCACACCCAATTCCTGCAACCGCCGCAGCCTGGCGTGACACGTCGACGGTGCGATACCGACACTGTCGGCCAACGCGCTGTTGGGGATGCGGGCGTCGCCGTGCAGCGTGAGGAGGATGCGCCGGTCCACGTCGTCGAGGTCGACGGTCTGAACATCCTTCGGCGAACGCGGGGGACGCGCCGATGAATCCGATGTTTCTTCATCCATGCCACGACTTTACCGAATGTTGTGCAGTCATATTGCCAAAACGACGAAGATTATTCACAATTGTGGCAGCAAATTCGACTATAGGAGCGATCATGCGCGTCGGCATCCCGACCGAGATCAAAAACAACGAGTTCCGTGTTGCCATCACCCCCGCCGGTGTCGCGGAGTTGGTCCACCGCGGCCATGAGGTCCTCATTCAGGCGGGCGCGGGCGAGGGGTCCGCGATCTCTGACAACGACTTCAAGCGGGCCGGCGCCCAGATGATCAACAGCGTCGATGAAGTATGGGAAGAGGCCGAGCTGCTGCTCAAGGTCAAGGAGCCCATCGAGGCCGAATACTCGCGTCTGCGCGAGGGCCAGACCCTGTTCACCTACCTGCACCTGGCCGCGTCCAGGCCGTGCACCGATGCGCTCTTGGCCTCCGGGACCACGTCGATCGCCTATGAGACCGTCCAGTTGGCCGACGGCTCCCTGCCGCTGCTGGCGCCCATGAGCGAGGTCGCCGGGCGGCTTGCCGCTCAGGTCGGTGCGTATCACCTGATGCGCAGCCGCGGTGGCCGCGGCGTGTTGATGGGCGGCGTACCCGGTGTCGCACCGGCCGAGGTCGTCGTCGTCGGAGGTGGGGTGTCCGGCTATAACGCCGCACGCATCGCCAAGGGCATGGGCGCCCACGTCACGATCTTCGACGTCAACGAGGAAGCCGGCGAAGCGCATGCGCAGGCGATC
>CAZOIX010001121.1:0-1666 GCA_964579685.1 uncultured Mycobacterium sp. | reverse complement strand
CCCTTTCGCACGACCCCGTCTTTCGGGAACGGCTGCAACGTGAGGCCCGCGCCGCGGGCCAGCTGCAGGAGCCGCACGTCGTGCCGATCCACGACTACGGGGAGATCGACGGAGTCCTCTACGTCGACATGAGACTGATCGACGGCAACGATCTGCGCAGTGTGCTGATCGACGACGGCGCGATGGCGCCCGCACGGGCGGTCTGGATCGTCCGCCAGGTGGCGGCCGCGCTTGACGCGGCACACGCCGCCGGGATCACGCACCGCGACGTCAAGCCCGAGAACATTCTCATCACCTCTGACGACTTCGCCTACCTCGTCGACTTCGGCATCGCCAACGCCGCCACGGACCGCACGCTCACCGAAAAGGGCACTGCCATAGGCACATACGCCTATATGGCGCCGGAACGCTTCAGCTCCAAGCCCGTCACCGAGAAGGCCGACGTCTACGCTCTGGCGTGCGTGCTGCACCAGTGCCTGACGGGCTCGCAGCCCTTCGCCGCCGACAGCATCAGCATGCTGATCACCGCGCACCTGATCGAGCCCCCGCCCCGGCCGAGCGAGTTGCGGCCCGATATCCCACCTGCATTCGACGCGGTCATCGCGAAGGGCATGGCGAAGGACGCCGCCGACCGCTACGACACAGCCGGTGAGTTCGCGCGCGCCGCCGCTGCGGTGTTGGGCGGAGGCGACTCCAATCCGATGATCGACGTTCCAAGCCCGGCGCATCCAGCCCATCAGGCGACGGTGCCGGTGGGCGGGGTGGCCGTTGTCGACCGGCCCACGTCAGTGGTCTCCGACGATTCGCCGCCTCGTCGACGCCACCACCGCGCGCTGATCGGCATCGGTGCGGCCGCCGTCGTGGTGGTCGCGGTTGCGGCGACGGTCGCGTGGCTGGTGGCCCGCGTGCCGAAAGACGCCTCACCGATGTCGTCGACGCTGACGATCACGCGCACCGTGCCCGATGCGCCGCCCAATCCGATCAGCACGGCAGCCAACCTCACCCCGGCCGAACGTCAGCTGATGACGTTGGTGCCCGACCCGGAGGCCTGCACGCCCAACAAGGACTGGGACAACGCCATTGCGGCGGTGGACTGCAAGCCCACCGCGAGCGGTGACGGCCACGAGGGCGCGACGTACGCGCTCTACAGCGATGCGGATCGGTTGGAGGACGACTTCAACAGCGCGATCGCCGACGACGAGCTGACCGCATGCCCTGGCAGCGAGAGCTCGCCGGCCAACTGGGACTACGACAACACTCCCGATCAGTCGGAGGGGTCGCTGGCCTGCGGCACCCTCAACGGCAGGGCCGACCTCGTCTGGACCAAGACCTCGGATCTGATGCTGGGTGCCGCGCAGGGCAACGACATCAACGCGCTGTACGACTGGTGGGTCTCCACCACCTGACGTCCCTGCTCAGACGGGTTAAGAATCCTTCAAGAATCTCAGCAGAGGCCGGCTCGACCCTTTTCTCAACCGGCGCACCACAAGCGCCACCGAGAAAAGGAAAACCATGAAGAGCTTCACGATCAGCATCCGCTCCATCACCGCCGCTGCCCTGATCGGCGCCGCCGCGGTCGGCCTCGCCGGCGGTATCGCCAACGCGGCCGACACCCCTGGCGGTCTCGTCGGCGACCCCGACACCGCGAGCTCGTACTGGGTGCAGC
>CAZOIX010001120.1:0-1666 GCA_964579685.1 uncultured Mycobacterium sp. | reverse complement strand
GCCGGCGATCGTCCAGCCGAAGATTCCGATCTCGTTGCCGACCACCGCCGCCAGCCCGGCGGCCCGCCCGTCCCGCACCGAGCGGTGCAGGAACAGCGCCGTGGCCGGTCCTGGCAGGACGGCGAGAATCACGCACGCGATCAGGAACGCGGGCATGACGTCGATCAGATGGTGCACCTGCATGTCAGCAGTATCGCCGAGCCGCCAAGCGATTTATCTCACCGGCGGCGCGTGGAATCCGGCCAGCCCCTGCAGGGCGGGTGCGGCCATCCGGGCGGCGTGTACCGCGTAGGTCTCCTCGGCCTGCATCGCGTACACCCGCTCGTCGCCGAAACCGCGATCGATGCGGTCGCGCACGAACGCCAGTTCCACGACCTGCGCGGCGAATGCCTTCACCGCCTTGGCGGCGGGCTTACCGCCGATGCGATGGGCGTAACCGACGGCCAACTTGCGGTTCTTGATCGAATTCAGCCATGTCGCCTCGCTCGGGGTGATGATCTGCGCGGCGACCATGCCCGGCAGCTTCTCGGCGACGATGCGCTGCTCCCGTTTGCGGCTTCGGATACCGAGCACGATCGCCAGCACGAAGACCGGCACCATCCAGAAGAAATAGACCGCGAAGTAGGTCTCTGGCCCGATCACCGAGGACCCGTTCCACAGGCCATGCATGATCACCGCGCCGAGGTACCCCAGCAGGATGCAGCCCGTCTTCGCCAGCGCGCTGCGCTGATGAAGGGCGAACCACACGCCGATGCCGAACATCGTGGTGAACAACGAATGGGCGAACGGCCCCAGCACCAGCCGAACGCCTGCGGTCAGCAGGGAGTCGCCGAGAGACTCACCGTCGGCGATGTACAGGATGTCCTCCAGCCAGGCGAAACCGGCGCCGACGAGCCCGGCGTAGACCAGGCAGTCGGTCAGTGAGTTGAGCTGGCGACGGCGCCGCCCGGTCATCATGAGCAGCAGAAACGCGCCCTTGGCGGCCTCCTCGACGACGGGAGCGCCGATCGCGATGGACACCCAGCTGACGTCGTCGGCCGACCGACCCACCGCGATCAGCGAATCGAGCACCAGACCGAGGATCACCGACAGGACCACGGCCACCGACGCGCCCCAGAGAAAGGCGAACACCACCAGGCGGGGCGGTTCGGGTTCCCAGCGATCCAGCCAGATGTATGCCATCACGACCACCGCGATGGCCAGCCCGGACAGCACGAACCCGACCGAGGCTCCCACCGGGTTCAGGGCGGTCAGGGCGATGACGATCAGCCCCGCGATGAGGCCGAGCAGGATGAGCACCACCAACGGCGCCCCGGCCTGGCGAATTTTTCGCTGAAAGGGTGGTCTGATGGGCGATGACTGCTGCGGAGGGCCGGCGTATGCCACCTAGGCAGGGTAGTCATTTGTCCAGCATGTACACAGTCGAGTAACCTTTACCGGTACCTGTCTGTGGTTTTTTGATTGCGCTTAGGCGTTTCGCAGGCGGGTAACACCCATAACAACCGTCCCTACGACCCAACCTGTCCGGAGCAACCCACCACATGCCAAGTCCCTCCGTCACCTCGCCGCAAGTAGCCGTCAACGACATCGGCTCTGCCGAGGACTTTCTCGCCGCCATCGACAAAACCATCAAATACTTCAACGATGGCGACATCGTCGAGGGAAC
>CAZOIX010001119.1:0-1666 GCA_964579685.1 uncultured Mycobacterium sp. | reverse complement strand
GACGTCACTTGCATTGGACCTACTTCTATTCTGCCATTAGCAGCCAGGCTACCAGCCACATGTGCATGCATGGGGTAATTTCGCAGTTTTTTTATATTTTGCAAAGTCCAAGTTTAAATAGTATTGCATCAAAAATGTCAGTAGTAGAAAAGCTCGTTCTTACAGTTTTGCTAGCAAATAGGCGTGGGCTCTTTGAAAACCTTTATGCCAATTACGATATATTCCCAATTATCCCTCAAATTGATGATTAACAATACATTTATATTTATTGTTTTCATATAATGTTCGGATGGATGCATTCTGAAGAGTACACCGTCCGTGGTTTTGGTGTACTATCATGGAAATTGCCCCTACCTAATATTAGGCTCATACCCCAGGATGAGAAAAAAGGGCTGATCAGCCTCATGATGCCTCCTATCTCAATTAATCTTGGTCATTTGATTTAAAAGATATCATCTGGCTGTATCGAGTGCATAGGATACAGCAATTAGCCGTGACTATCGTTCCTTGCAGCAGTTGTAAATGGGTCCGCAGGTCTCTTTTGTACTGAGAGATGCCAGTGCCATGCCAGGTTGGTCCAGAGTGCATCATTCCTTTGATACAAATCGTCATGTTTAACCATTTACAACGTCGATGAGGTGTTCCGACATCGGCATGCATCCCGATCTTATATATTTGGGTTGGGCACAGGTGAGAGAGAGTTACCGACTCCTCTGTTAAGTACCCAAGTTTGACTGGACACTATACTTTACAGGACCTCCTCCGGGACTGCCTGAGAGGAGATGCCGCGAAGCAATTGCGTTCTCTCCATGGGTCGATCTTTCCAAATGGCTTTAATCGGGCCATAAGCGGGAGCAAAGTCCCAATGCATCAAATTGTCCTGGTCAAAGTCTTCATCGAGGTATGGGGCCACGTCCGCTGCAATAGCAACACGCACCCCGATTTTGGCAAATTGCTTTGGTCCATGGTTCCCTTGATCTGGAGGGCCGTGCATGGTGCACCAGCAACTCTGAAAGGCGCAGATCCTGTGCGAGTTCGGGTCCAACGGGAGCTTTCGCTCCAGCCAGTCTAATATGTCATTGAGGAAGCTTTTCTTCGCCTCGCGGACGTAGACATTGTCGTGGTCCTCCTTATACCAATTTTCCTTTGGGTTCGCGATTTCAATCATAAACGTTACCTCATACGGACGTCCATAGGGATAACTCGACACGGGCAACCCTTGGTAATATTCCGTAGGCTCTGTCATGTTTCAAAGATTCGTACCATGCATAGAGTTGTTTTGCTTTATGGCTTGTTTCTTTAAAAAATTTTAATCACTATTATAAGTGAAGTAACATGCGACCCAAATGCTGCTTTGAGGCCTGATGTCTTTTCCTAAAAATCCAGACTTGGCCAAGCAGCTTGTCGACAAGGCACACTCATGATCATGAGATTTCTAGAAACGCGAGCACACTTGATGAAATGACAACTAGACCACATGGAACCAGACGGCATAGACAGATAGACACAATAGTACTGTTGATAGAAGACCATGAAGACAATTATGTTGAGTTGGATGACAAGTACCTAGGTAGTCCTCCCCAACAACATTATTTTGAATCATTCACAATGTCTCTACTTTCTTGTACAACTTGGAGTAACTCTTGGCTGCCTGGAGTTAAGACTT
>CAZOIX010001118.1:0-1667 GCA_964579685.1 uncultured Mycobacterium sp. | reverse complement strand
TCTCCAGCACGATGTCGTAGGGCACCTTGGCCTCGGCCAGCAGCACGTTCATGTGGCCGGGCAATCGGCCTGCGACGGGGTGGATGCCGAACCGGACCGTGACGCCGCGGTCGCGCAGCTTGCGGGTCAGGTCGGCGACGCCGTACTGGGCCTGCGCGACGGCCATGCCGTAGCCCGGCGTGATGATCACGGAGTGAGCGGAGGCGAGCAGATCGGCCGCACCCTCGGCGTCGATCTCGCGGTGCTCGCCGTAGTCCTTGTCCCCGGCCGGGCCGGCCTCGATGCCGAAGCCACCGGCGATCACGGAGATGAACGAACGATTCATCGCCTTGCACATGATGTAGGACAGGTAGGCACCGGAGGAGCCGACGAGAGCGCCGGTGACGATGAGCAGGTCGTTGGACAGCAGGAAGCCCGACGCCGCCGCGGCCCAGCCCGAGTAGCTGTTGAGCATCGACACCACGACCGGCATATCGCCGCCCCCGATCGAGGCGACCAGATGCCAGCCCAGCAGCAGCGCCAGCACTGTCACCACGATGAGCACCCATAGCTGGGGGTCGATCACGAACCACACGGTGAGCGCGGCGAAGGCCACCAGTGCGCCCACGTTGAGGATGTTCTTGCCGGGCAGCATCATCGGGGCCGACTTCATCCGGGCTGACAGCTTGAGGTTGGCCACGACCGATCCGGTGAACGTCACCGCGCCGATGAAGACGCCGATGACGACCTCGGCGGAGTGGATGCCGAGCATGCCTTCTGTGCCGAGCGCGAGGGCTTCGGCGCCCGCGGGTTCACCCTCGACATGGAGATAGCCGTTCCAGCCGACCAGCACTGCGGCCAGGCCGACGAAGCTGTGCAGCAGCGCGATGAGTTCGGGCATGCCGGTCATCTCGACGATCCTGGCGCGCCACAGCCCGATCGCGGCGCCGACGGCCATGGCACCGATGAGCAGGGCCAGCCCCAGCGGTTCGATATGTCGCGCCAGTGCGAGCGTGATCGTTGCGATCAGGGCGACGGCCATCCCGGCGATACCGAAAGTGTTACCCGCCCTGGATGTTTCGTGTCTGGACAGGCCGGCCAGTGCGAGGATGAACAGGATGGCCGCGACGACGTAGGCCGCGGTGGCGGTGGTCTCAATGCTGAACATGTGCTAGCTCCTCGAGAACATGGCGAGCATGCGCCGCGTCACCGCGAAGCCGCCGAAGACGTTGATGCTGGCCAGCAGGATCGCTGCCGTCGCCACTGCGGTGATCGCGACTTTGCCGTGGCCGATCTGCAGCAGGGCGCCGACGACGATGATCCCGGAGATCGCGTTGGTCACCGACATCAACGGGGTGTGCAGAGCGTGGTGCACGTTGCCGATCACGTAGTAGCCGATGACGATCGCCAGCGCGAACACCGTCAGGTGCACCTGCAACGCGGCCGGCGACAACGCGACCAACGCGAACAACACCGCCGCGGCGGCGAATGTGATGCCCAGTCGGCGTCGCGTCGTCATCGGCGCCTTGGCGGGCTTGTGCTCGACCGGTGCGGCGGCGGCCGCCGGCGCCGCGGACACCTGCACCGGCGGCGGCGGCCACGTGATTTCGCCGTCGCGGACCACGGTCATCGACCGCTGGACGACGTCGTCGAAGTCCAGCGTGAGGTGTCCGTCCTTTTCCGGGGTG
>CAZOIX010001117.1:0-1668 GCA_964579685.1 uncultured Mycobacterium sp. | reverse complement strand
CGCCAGGGCAGTCGCCGCGCAGATCGCCGACCGAATGTCAGCGATCGACGCCGCCAACGCCGACACCTACCACGCCAACGCCGCAGCATTTGGAGACCAGGCCGACGACATCCTGGCGCTCGAGCGCTCAATCGGGCAGGACCATCCCGGCGCGACAGTGGTGGCGACCGAGCCCGTCGCGCACTACCTCGTGGTCAATGCGGGTATCACCGATAAGACCCCCGAGGGCTTCGCGAATGCGATCGAGGACGACACCGATCCGTCGCCGGCCGACCTGGCAGCGATGCTCGACCTGATCAACGGCCGACAGGTGTCCGCGCTGCTGTACAACCCGCAGACCGAGACCTCGGTGACCAAACAGCTTCAGGATGCCGCCACGCGGGCGTCGATACCCGTGGTGACCGTGACAGAGACCCTGCCGGCAGGCACCGATTACCTGACCTGGCAGCGCCAGACCGCCGAGCAACTGGCGAGCCAGTTGGATAAGGCGCCGCAGGCAAACAGATAATCGATCTGTGCCTGCTGACGTCGTTGCCGAACTGACCGGTGCCCGGCTGGCGTTCGGTGAGCGCGCGCTGTGGGAACGACTCGACCTGACGATCCATGCGGGCGAATTCATCGCCGTACTCGGACCCAACGGGACCGGCAAGACCTCCCTGCTCAAGGTGCTGCTCGGCCAGTTACCGCTCAGCGCCGGCACGGTGACGGTGTGCGGGCAACCCGTCGAAAAGGGCAGTCGGCGCATCGGTTACGTGCCCCAGCACCGTGCGGTCGACAGCGGACTGTCACTGCGCGGATGCGATCTCGTGGGCCTGGGTTTCGACGGTCACCGGTGGGGGCTGACGACGCTGCGCGACCGGTCGGCCAAACGCACGGCAGTGCGCAGGGCACTGGACCAGGTCAACGGGCAGGCGCTGGCGAGGGTCGCGGTCGGCGTCATGTCCGGCGGCGAACTCCAACGGGTACGAATCGCCCAGGCCTTGAGCACGGACCCGGCCCTGCTGTTGTGCGACGAGCCGCTGCTCAACCTCGACCCCGGCAACGCGCGGCTGGTGTCGGCCCTCATCGACGCGCGCCGCCGCGAAGCGAACACCGCCGTGCTTTTCGTGACCCACGAGGTCAATCCCGTTCTGCCGTACGTGGATCGGGTGCTCTATCTCGTCGACGGCCGATTCCGCATCGGCACCGTCGATGAGGTGATGACCTCGGCGACCCTGTCCGAGCTGTATCGGGCCGAGATCGAGGTGGTCAAGGTCGGCGGGCGCTACGTCGTGGTCGGCGAGCACCTCGATCATTCGGGGCATGCGAGCGGACACGTCCATGAGTGACCGGCTCGCGGATCTTCTGGCCCACCTGTTCTCCTTCGACATCACGCTGGATCTGCTGCGCCGCGACTTCGTCCAGCAGGCGCTGCTGGCCGCCGCGCTGCTGGCCTTGGTGTCGGGGCTGATCGGACCGTTCATCGTGATGCGCCAGATGTCGTTCGCGGTGCACGGCTCCAGCGAGCTGTCCCTCACCGGCGCGGCATTCGCACTGCTCGCCGGGTTCAACGTCGGGGTGGGCGCGCTGGTCGGCTGCGCATTGGCGGCGATTCTTTTCGGCATTCTGGGCCAGCGTGCCCGCGAACGGGATTCGGCGATCGGCGTGGTACTCGCCTTCGGGCTGGGT
>CAZOIX010001116.1:0-1669 GCA_964579685.1 uncultured Mycobacterium sp. | reverse complement strand
GGCCGTGGCCGCGAACCAGACGCCATTCATGCCTTCACGCTAGGTCGCCGACGCGGCCGAGGAATCGGGTGTTTCCCTATCGTGACCGGCCTGCACCCGTCCTGGCGCTGCCCTCGCCCGCCACAGCGCATCGACACTGAACACCAGCAGCGCCAGCCAGATGAGCGCGAAGCCCAGCCACCGCACGGGCGGCATGGGTTCGTGTCCGACGAACACCCCCCACGTCAATTGCATCGCCGGGGTGAGATAGAACATCAGCCCCAGCGTCACCAGCGGTAGCCGCTGGGCTGCCGCGGCGAACAGCAACAGAGGCAGGGCCGTCACGGCGCCGGAGAGAATCAGTAGCGCGACGTGGCCGGCACCGTAGTCGGTGAAGGTGCCCGGCCCACCGCCCTCCAGCACCGCGATGTAGGCCAACGCCAGAGGCGCGGCCACCGCAGCTTCGACACCGACACTGACCCGCGGATCGACCGGTACCACCTTCTTGACCGCACCGTAAAGACTGAACGACAGCGCCAGCCCGAGCCCGATGACCGGCGGCGCGCCGATCTCGACCGTGAACACCGTCACGGCGGCCAGCGCGATGGCCAGGGCGGCGAACTGGGCGCGGGTGAGGCGCTCGCGAAAGATCACGAGACCCAGCGCGACGGTGACCAGGGGGTTGATGAAATAGCCCAGAGCGGCGTCGACGACATGGCCGTTGTTGACGGCGTAGATGTAGATCCCCCAGTTGATGGAGATGAGGCCGGAAGCGCACACCAGCAGCAGCCAGACCCGAGGTGTGATCGCGCGGACGTCGCGCAGCCGGCGCGCAGCCGCGAGCACGACGACCATCAGCACACACGTCCACACGATCCGGTGGGCGAGCACTTCGCCGGCGTTCGC
Organism: uncultured Mycobacterium sp.; assembly: GCA_964579685.1. Lineage (GTDB taxonomy): Bacteria > Actinomycetota > Actinomycetes > Mycobacteriales > Mycobacteriaceae > Mycobacterium. The sequence goes on along the minus strand of CAZOIX010001116.1, from coordinate 784 downwards.
CGGTTTGAGCAGGGGGAAGAACGCGGGGAAGACGCCCCATAGCGCATAGGCACCGACGCCGAAGAGCAGCCCGCTCGTTCTCACAGGGCGTGGTCGCGAAGCACGTCGAGAGCGTGCTGCAGGTCCGATGGATAGGGGCTGGTGATCTCTATGCGTCGTCCGTCGGCGGGATGGGCGAAGGCCAATGACCTGGCGTGCAGCCATTGGCGCTCCAGCCCCAGCTTTTTGGCCAGCGTGGGATCGGCGCCATAGGTGAGGTCACCGGCGCACGGGTGGTGCAGAGCCGCGAAATGCACCCGGATCTGATGGGTACGGCCGGTTTCCAACTCGACGTCCAGCAGGCTCGCGGCCTGATGTGCCTCCAGCGTGTCGTAATGGGTGACGCTATGGCGGCCGCCTTCGGCGACCGTGAACTTCCAGTCGTTCGAGCGGTGACGCCCGATCGGCGCGTCGATGGTGCCGCTGGTCGGATCCGGGTGGCCCTGAACCAGGGCGTGATAACGCTTCTCGACGGTGCGCTGCTTGAACGCGCGCTTGAGCACTGTGTAGGCGCGTTCCGAGAGCGCCACGACCATGACACCCGAAGTACCCACGTCGAGCCGATGCACAATCCCTTGGCGCTCATGGATTCCCGACGTGCTGATGCGGAAACCGGCCGCGGCCAGGCCGCCGAGCACCGTCGGCCCGGTCCAGCCGACCGTGGCGTGCGCCGCGACACCGGGCGGCTTATCGACCGCGACGATGTCGGCATATTTGCCGGGCGCGATCCGGCCGATATCGTCGC
>CAZOIX010001115.1:0-1670 GCA_964579685.1 uncultured Mycobacterium sp. | reverse complement strand
GAGCGAGCTTGCCGACGGCGGCGCGGGTGTCATCACCGCTGCCGGCACCTCACACGTCGCCTACGTCGGCTTGGGCGGCGCGATGCTGCCCTTGCTGCTCTTCTCGTCCGCGCGTGCGGGCGCGGCCTTCACACCGCTGAACTACCGCTTGAGCGCCGACGGACTGCGTGAGCTCATCGACCGCCTTCCGCAGCCGCTGGTGGTGGCCGACGCGGAGTACCTCGACGTCGTCGCGGGCGCGGGCAAACAGGTGATGGGGTCGGAGGAGTTCATCGCGGCGGCCCGAGCGGCCGAACCGGCCGCAGAGTTCCCCGACCCCGACGATGTCGGCGTGGTGCTGTTCACCTCGGGCACGACGTCGCGACCCAAAGCCGTTGAGCTGACACACAACAACCTGACCAGCTATGTGACGGGGACGGTCGAATTCGACTCGGCCGATCCCGATGATGCTGCACTGATCTGTGTACCGCCCTATCACGTCGCCGGCGTCAGCGCGGCACTGTCGAATCTCTATGCAGGCCGAAAGATGGTGTATCTGCCCCAGTTCGACGCCGCCGAGTGGGTACGCCTGGTGGGCGACGAGGGTGTCACCTCGGCGACCGTCGTCCCGACCATGCTGGACCGGATCGTCACTGCGCTCGAGTCCGCACCCGCTGCACTACCGACACTGCGCAACCTGGCATACGGCGGATCGAAGGTGGCACTTCCGTTGGTGCGTAAAGCACTGGGTCTGCTGCCCGACGTCGGTTTCGTCAACGCATACGGGCTCACCGAGACCAGTTCGACGATCGCGGTGCTCACGCCGGACGACCACCGCGCGGCGCTGGCCGCCACCGATGATGCCGGCCTCCGGCGACTCGGATCGGTCGGCCAGCCGGTGCCCGGGATCGAGGTACAGATCCGCAGCGACGACGGCGAAGTACTGGGAGCCGGTGAGACCGGTGAACTGTTCGTCCGCGGTGACCAGGTGTCCGGCCGGTACGCCGAGATCGGCTCGGTGCTCGACGCCGAAGGCTGGTTTCCCACCAAAGACATCGCGATGCTCGACGAGGACGGGTATCTGTTCATCGGGGGCCGCTCCGACGACACAATCATCCGCGGCGGGGAGAACATCGCACCAGCAGAGATCGAGGACGTCCTCGTCGAACAACCACTAGTGCTTGAATGCGAGGTCGTGGGGCCCGAAGACCCGCAATGGGGCCAGATCATCGTTGCGGTCGTGGTGCCCGCCAGCACCGCCGACGGCCCAGCCACGCCCGACCCCGACGAACTGCGCGAGCATGTGCGCGCGCACCTGCGGGGATCGCGTACGCCCGATCGCGTGGTGTTCCGGGACGAACTGCCGACCAACGCCACCGGCAAGGTGCTGCGCCGCGAACTGATTCAAGAACTGACAGCCTCGAATTAACAAGGAGCCGAAGATGATCAAGAACGGCACGCGACTGCAGAGCCAAGTGTGCGACACCCAGGTGATCGTCGTGCGCAGCGCCGACAGCCTCGACGACCTCCGCGCCGGCGGGGTGCCCATGGTGCCTCTGGACGCGGAGAAGTCCGCTGATGCCACCATCGACCCGGCGTTCTCCGAGGGCAATGCGATGGGCAAGCGCTATGTCGATGAGGCCGGCGCCGAGGTGCTGGTGACCAAGGCCGGCGCGGGCACCCGTTCGGTC
>CAZOIX010001114.1:0-1671 GCA_964579685.1 uncultured Mycobacterium sp. | reverse complement strand
AAGTGGACGCCCAACGACGACCTCGAGGCCACCCTCAAGGTCAACGGCGTGAAGAACACCGACGCGGGTGTCGCCTCGGCATCGCAGAACACCCTCTGCTTCGGCCCGAACGGACAGGCGCAGGCCATCTTCGGTGTGCCCAATCCCTATGATGACTGCGGCAAGAACTTCAAGAATTCCAAGGCCGACATCCCGCCGCAGCTGCTGGCGGGTGAGCCGGACGAGTTCGGAGACGGCACGCCGTTCACCACCTACAAGTCCTACACCATCGGCCTCGAGGTGCAGTACGAACTGGACAACGTGACCCTCAGCTCGGTTACCGGTTTCCAGCATTACGACGTCAGTTCGCTGGAGAACTATACCTTCGCCAGCGACGGCCAGGTGCCCGGCTACGAGGAAACCAAGTACGACGCGTTCAGCCAGGAAATGCGGCTGGTCACCTCGTTCGACATGCCGGTGAACTTCCTCCTGGGCTTTCTCTACACCGACTCCGACCTCTACTTCCGCAACGCCTCGCGCGTGGCGCCGCTGGGCGTGGACCCGGCGACGGGCCGCCAGTGGACCTGGGACAAGTCCTCCACCACGGACGGCAAGGTCTGGTCGGTCTACGGCGAGGCCCAGTGGGACATCATCGACGAACTGGAGCTGTCGGCCGGTGCCCGTTACACCAAGGAGACGAAGGACTCCCAGATCACGCCGAACTACATCCACAGCTTCGCGCAGGACGTGAACGGCGGCTTCCTGTCCACCCAGTCGTTCGACGACAAGTTCAAGGACGACAACATCTCGCCCCAGGTGACGCTCACCTGGCGGCCGACGGACGGCCTCACCGTGTTCGGCGCCTACAAGACCGGCTTCAAGTCCGGCGGTTTCGACAGCAGCTTCCTGCTGGGTGCGGGCTCGCAGATCGAGGACCTGACCTTCAACAGCGAGAAGGCAGAGGGCTTCGAGGTCGGCACCAAGGCATCCCTGATGGACGGCCGGTTCCGTGTGAACGCGACCGCTTACCGGTATACGTTCGACGAACTGCAGGTGCAGCAGTACAACGCCGAAACCACGCAGTTCAACATCGACAACGCCGCCAAGGCGCGCACCACGGGTGTCGAGATGGACTTCAACTGGCTGGCCACCGACACCCTGACCGTGCGCGGCTCGGTCGCCTACAACCGTGCCAAGTACGCGGACTTCATCGCGTCCTGCTATGCGGGCCAGTCCGTGGAAGCGGGCTGCGACGAGCAGTTTGCCGGTGGCCGTTTCCGGGCCCAGGACCTTGGCGGCACCACCGTCGCCCTGGCGCCGGAATGGGTGCTGCGGCTGGGCTTCACCTATGACATGCCCATCTCGAACGATCTGTGGGCGAGCGTGAGCATCGACGGCAGCTATACCACCGACTATCAGACCAGCATCGCGCGGGTGCCGGGCGGCGTGCAGGACGATTACGCCCTGCTGGATGCCACCCTTCGCCTCTACGACGATTCCGAGCGGTGGGAACTGTCGATCATCGGCCGCAACCTGACCAACAAGGCGGTCGCTGTGTTCGGCGCGGATCGTCCCCTCACGGGCGGCGCCTCCGGCTTCCCGGAAGCGAGCCCGCAACTGGGCATCCGGTCCGACTTCTACCAGCGGGTCCAGCGCGGCCGGCAGGTATGGGTCCAGGCCACCTACAGGTAC
>CAZOIX010001113.1:0-1671 GCA_964579685.1 uncultured Mycobacterium sp. | reverse complement strand
GAACAGGTCCGCGATGCCGAAGTGCATCGGTTCGGTGTTGGTGACGAACTCCGAACTGGTGATGAAGTTGGCGTCGTTGGCCTGCATTGACGGGACGGCCCGGACCAGCAGGAACAGCGCCATCAGCGCGATGACACCGATTATGGTTGCGCCGGCCCCGACGGCGATGGACTTGAAAATCGTGTCACCCAGCCGGCCCTCGCTCTTGCGGAGCCCGGACGGCTGCGTCGGCTTCGTTTCCATCTTCCCAGTGTCTCCGCCCTCCCGTGGGCTCGCCGGTTTGGCCGACGAGCCCACGGAGGTCGAGTCAGGTGATACAGACATTCCGTCCCTAGGCGGTTGACGAGATGGAATCGACTGCGGTCGTCAGCCTCTCCTTGAACTTCTCAGGGATCGGGATGTATCCGTTGTCCTCCAGCCCCGCCTGGCCCGGTCCCAGCGCGGCGTGCATGAACGCCTTCACCGCGGTGGCCGTGTCGGCGTCGGCGTACTTGGAGCACACGATCTCGTAGGTGCCCAACATGATCGGGTAGGAACCCGCCTCGGTGGGCATGTAGAACGAGGTGGTGTCGAGAACGAGGTCGTTGCCCTCGCCCTTGATCTTCACCGCGTCGATCGCCATGCCTGCGGACTCGGAGGTCAGCTCGACGGGGTCCGGGCCCGCCGAGGTGACGATCTTGGCGACCTGCAGTCCCTGGCTCTTCGCGTAGGACCACTCGTTGTAGGTGATCGACCCTGGCGTGTTCTTGATCGCCGCCGAGGTGCCCTCGTTGCCCTTGGCGCCCTCACCGACGCCACCGTTGAAGGTCTTGCCCGCGCCCTGCGTCCACGCACCGTCTGATGCGGCCTCCAGGTACTTCTGGAAGTTGTCGGTGGTGCCGGACTCGTCGCTGCGGAACAGCACGTTGATCGGATCGGCCGGCAGTGCCGCGCCCTCGTTGAGGGCCTTGATCTCAGGGGCGTCCCATGTCGTGACAGTGCCGTTGAAGATCTTGGCCAGCGTTGGCCCGTCCAGCACGATCCCATCGACGCCCGGCACGTTGTAGGTGATGGCGATCGGGCCGAACACCGTCGGAAGGTTCAGCGCGGGGTTGTCGCTGCAGCGTGCGGCTGCCTTCTCCACCTCGCCCTTCTCGGCACTCAGCGGTGAGTCGGAGCCGCCGAAATCCGTTTGGCCGCCGATGAATTCGGACACACCCGCGCCAGAGCCACTGGACGTGTAGTTCAGGGTGTGACCGGGGCATGCGGTCTCGTAGGCGGTGACGAAACGAGTCATCGCGTTGGCCTGCGAGCTGGCGCCGCTGGCCTTCAGAGAGTCCTTGCCGCCGCAGTCGATGTCCCCCGCAGCCTCACCGCCGGTTCCACCGCCGCTCGCGCCGGTGTTGTTATCGCTCCCGCAGGCCGACAGCATCAGGGCGCCGGCGGCCAGCAGGCTCACCGCTGCACCGATTCGATTGGGCTTCACGAAGCTCCTTTGAAGTCTGGGGCGACGGAGGCACCGCCACCCGAGTCGGGGCGTGTGACGGAAGTTCATTTTCCGCCGAGCAGTTGATCGCTGCTCGGGTCACGAACCTAGGGGCCGACGGTGAACGCCCGGACCCCAGTTCATGAACGGAAGATGAACCGAGCCATCAGTCGCGGTAACGAATCGGCCCCTCGACGTCGGTGTTT
>CAZOIX010001112.1:0-1673 GCA_964579685.1 uncultured Mycobacterium sp. | reverse complement strand
GCCGCTGCCGGTGATGATGATGGCGCCGATGCCCGGGTCGTCGTCGAATTCCGCTGCGGCGGCGACCACTTCGTTCATCACCTGGCTGTTGAGCGCGTTGAGCGCCTTGGGCCGGTTGAGCGTGATGGTGCCGACGCGGTCCTCGCGCGTCACGAGGATGGTCTCGTAGCTCGTCATGAGAACTCCAGTTCGCGGTCGGCCGGCGCGAAGTAGGCCTCAACGTCGGCGGTGGTGACGGCCGCCAGCGATGCGGGCGACCACGTGGGATTGCGGTCCTTGTCGATGACCTGGGCGCGGATGCCCTCGACGAAGTCGTGGCTGCGCGACGAGGCGCAGGACGTCCGATATTCCTGGCGCAGCACGTCTTCCAATGTCTCGAGTTTCGCCGCTCGTCTGACGGCCTCCAGCGCGACGGACAGCGAGATGGGGGAGCGGGTGGCGATCAGGTCGGCCGCGTCGTTGGCTTGGCCTTCCTCGTGCGCCCGCAGCGCCGCGACGATGTCGGCGACCGTCTCCCCGGCGTAGCAGTGGTCGATCCAATCTCGCTGGGCCAGTAGCTGACTCGGCGGAGCCGCGGTGGCGTGGGCTGCCAGCGCGGCATCGATACCGTCGGCGATGACGGTGCGTTTGAAGTCCGCGAGCGCGTCATGCGGTACGTAGTGGTCGGCGAACCCCATGGCGATTGCATCCCCGCCGCCGAATGGCGCGCCGGTCAGTGCGGCGTGCAGGCCCAGGAGTCCGGGCGCCCGCGACAGGTACAACGTGCCACCGACGTCCGGAATGAAGCCGATTCCCACCTCGGGCATCGCCATTTTCGTCGTCTCGGTGACGACGCGGACGCTGCCGTGTGCGCCGACGCCGACGCCACCGCCCATCACGATGCCGTCCATCAGGGCGACGTAGGGCTTGTCGAAGCGACCGATCTGGGCGTTGAGCAGATATTCGTCGTACCAGAACTGCCTGGCCTCTTTGCCTTTCCCGGGCCCGAGGCAGCTGTGGTAGAGCGCAACGATGTCGCCGCCGGCGCAGAGTCCGCGCTCGCCGGCGCCGTCGACAACGACAGCGTGGATGTCGTCGTCATGCGCCCAGTCGGCCAGTACCGGCGACATCGCGTTGACCATCGGATGGGTCAGCGAATTGATGGCTTTGGGCCGATTGAGGGTGATCAGGCCGACGCCACGGTCGACGTTTACTAGGACATCCTCGTTTTCGTCCACGGAATGCAATGTTAGCCGTCGGAGTTCGTCAACCTGACGTGCGGTTCGCCGGGTAGGGTTTCCTGTGAAGACCCTGGGAGGTTCTTTTCGGGAACCCTTCGGGATCGTCAGTCGTTGATCGAGTGTTCGTCAACGAATCGAACCAAGCATCAGAGAGGAACCGACGGTGCGGGAGTCCAGCAACCCGGTATTTCGTTCCCTGCCCAAGGGCCAGGGCGGCTACGCGCAATTCGGCACCGGAGCCTCCGGCTACGGTGCGCAGGCGGTACAGGCCGAGCCATATGTCACGCAGTACCCCGACCAGCGGCAGGCGGGCGTCGCCAGGCCGCTCACCATCGATGATGTCGTCACCAAGACCGGCATCACGCTGGCTGTGGTGACGGTGGTCGGCGTCATCTCGTATTTCCTGGTGGCCCAGAACCTCAGCCTGATGATGCCGTTCACGCTCGTGGGCGC
>CAZOIX010001111.1:0-1673 GCA_964579685.1 uncultured Mycobacterium sp. | reverse complement strand
CTCAGGTAAACATGCCCGACGACGCCGCCGAGGGCGGCCGCGGCCTGGCCATCGCGCATCGTGTCCTCGACGAACTGTCATACACCCGCGACAAGGACGGCAACCACTGGACGCTGATTCGGCGGCGGTCCGAATGAGCGCGTGCGGAAGCAGGTGACGAACACCGCCGGGTTGTCCGAACAGGTCACCTCCAGCCCCCGAATATCGCGTGCTGATAATGCGTCAGACACGCCGCGTTTCCGCGTAGCTGGGTGGCAGATTCCCAACGCCGTATTCATCATCGCCATGCTGCTTGTTTTGGCCGTGCTGACGGCGGTCACCCTGAAACTCCAGCCGCCGGGCCTGATCACGTCGCCATGGTGGCCGGCCTCGGGCATAGCTCTGGGCCTGGGCATCTGTTTTCGGCGACGGTACACCTGGATGCTTGCGTTGGCCGTCGCGGCTGTCACGTTGCCGATTTTCCTTTGGGGGGGACGGCCGGCACCCCTCGCTGTCGCGTTGGCCGGGGCAGTCGGCGTCGAGATGTTGGTCGGCACGCTACTCCTGCGCGGCCGCCGGGATCGCCGACCGCGCTTGTCCACCCCGGCCGATCTGGTCAAATTTCTGGCGATCGCTCTGGTGTCGGCGACGATCTACGACCTGCTAGCCTCCGGCGCCTACTATCTGTTCGGGAGTCCGGCCGGGGTCGTGGAAACGCTCCAGACCGGTGTACTCAAGCATGTTGCGGGAATGGCGCTTCTCACTCCGCTGCTCATGGCGCAGACCCACCGGAAACAGCTAGCAGGCTATGCCGAAACGGTGGGGCACATCGTCTGGACGCTGGGAACCGCCACCGGGGTGTTCATATTCGACCACACGCTGCTGCCGTTGGCGTTTCTGACCTTTCCGTCCTTGGTGGCCGCGGCGATTCGACTATCGACCCCGGTGCTCTCCCTCATTCTTGTCGGAGTTGCGTCTATTGCAGCTCTCGGCAGCGTGAACAGTTTGGGCCCATTCGCATTCGATCAGATCGGTGGGCCGACGGGAGTTGCCTTGCTACAGGCCTATCAGCTTTCAATAGTGGCGGTCTTACTCACGCTGTCCCTTCTTGTGGGATCCGAGCGAGAGATGTCGACGCGGCTGCACGAGAGCGAGGAGTTGTTCCGCAAGAGCTTCAATGCGTCAGTCGCGGGCAAGCTGATGGTCACCCGCACATCGACCGAATGGACTGTCGAGCGTGCCAATCCGACGGCGCGGGATCTGCTGCCCGGGCTGCGAGAAGGCGTCAGACGACTCGCCACCCTGATGGGTGAGGATGCCATCGGCACCCTCTCTGAAGCCGCCGATTCTCTCGTCGACGGCAACGCGCGGCTCACGGTGAAGCTGCCCGATGGCCGCAGCCTCCAGGTGAGCATCGCGGTCATCAGCGAGAAGCCCGAGGGAACCCTGTTCGCGCTGCACTTCCACGACGTCACCGAATCGGAGCGGCTACGTCACCTCGAGGAGGAGGAGAAGAACCGCGCCGCTGAGGTCCAACGTGCGCTTTTGCCGGGCACGTTGCCGGTGACCCCCGGTTGGACATTCGGTGCGTTCTCGATCCCCGCACGCCATGTCGGCGGTGACTTCTACGACGTGCGCGTACACAAACCTTCCATCGTGCTCAGCCTCGGCGACGTCATGGGCAAGGGCATGGA
>CAZOIX010001110.1:0-1674 GCA_964579685.1 uncultured Mycobacterium sp. | reverse complement strand
TCTTCGGAGACCGCAAGACCACGATGACCGGCACGTCGTCCTCGAACAATGCGATCGGACCGAGCTTGAGCTCGCCCGCGGCGAAACCCTCGGCGTGCATGTACGCCAAATCCTTCAGCTTGAGGGCGCCTTCGAGGGCAACCGGGTAGCCGACGTGTCGGCCGAGGAACAACACGGTTTGCGATGGCGCGAAGCGGCGTGCCAGCTCGAATATCGGGTTGACGTTCTCCAGCACCCGGGCAACCAGGTTCGGCATGGCCTCCAGTGCCCGGTACTCGCGCTCGACCTCGTCGGGGTATTTGGTGCCACGGGCCTGCGCGAGGGCCAATCCGACAAGATAGTTCGCAGCGATCTGCGCGAGGAAGGTCTTCGTCGAGGCGACACCGATCTCGGGTCCGGCCCGGGTGTACAGCACCGCATCGCACTCGCGGGGAATCTGTGAACCGTTGGTGTTGCAGATGGCCAGCACCTTGGCCTTCTGCTCCTTGGCGTGCCGCACCGCCTCAAGGGTGTCGGCCGTCTCGCCGGACTGCGAGATAGCCACCACGAGCGTGTGCTGGTCCAAAACAGGGTCGCGGTAACGGAATTCGCTTGCCAGCTCGGCCTCCACCGGCAGTCGCGTCCAGTGCTCGATGGCATACTTGGCGAGCAGGCCGGAGTGGAACGCCGTGCCACAGGCCACCACGAACACCTTGTCGATCTCGCGAAGTTCCTGATCGGAGAGGCGCTGCTCGTCGAGCACGATGCGGTTGTCGACGAAATGGCCCAGCAACGTGTCGGACACCGCGACGGGCTGCTCGGCGATCTCCTTGAACATGAAGTACTCGTAGCCGCCCTTCTCGGCGGCCGAGATGTCCCAGTCGATGTGGAAGGCGCGCGCGTTCGCGGAGTCGTCGGCGCCGTTGAAGTCGGTGATGCGGTAGCTGTCGGCGGTGACGACAACCGCCTGGTCCTGTCCGAGCTCCACCGCGTCGCGGGTGTATTCGATGAACGCGGCCACATCCGACCCGACGAACATCTCGCCCTGCCCCAGACCGACCACCAACGGTGTGGACCTTCGCGCGGCGACGATCGTGCCGGGGTCGTCGGCATTGGCGAAGACCAGCGTGAAATGGCCCTCCAGTCGACGCAGCACGGAAAGCACCGATGCCGGGAAGTCGCCGGCGGTCTCGCCGTCACGGTACGCACGGGCGACCAGGTGGACGGCGACCTCGGTGTCGGTATCGCTGGCGAACTCGACGCCCTCGGCTTCCAGTTCGGTGCGCATGGCGGCGTAGTTCTCGATGATGCCGTTGTGGACGACGGCGATCTTCTCCGCGGCGTCACGGTGCGGGTGGGCATTGCGGTCGGTCGGCCGGCCGTGCGTCGCCCAGCGGGTGTGCCCGAGGCCGGTGCTGCCCACCAGGGCGCCCGGCTCGGATTCGGCCAGAGCTGCCTCGAGGTTGGCCAGCCGTCCGGCGCGGCGGCGGACCGTGAGGCCGCCAGGGCCGTCGAGCAGTGCGACACCCGACGAGTCGTATCCGCGATACTCCATCCGCCGCAGCGCCTCGACCACGATGCCGAGCGCATCCCGCTGGCCGACGTATCCGACGATTCCACACATAGTCAGTCAGCGTACCTGTGAATTCAACGCTTCTTGAGCCGCCGCTTCCGTGGTTTGGCGCCGAGGAGGTG
>CAZOIX010001109.1:0-1681 GCA_964579685.1 uncultured Mycobacterium sp. | reverse complement strand
TGTAACCTGTTCTAGTTATTGCCCCGGTTGGCCGATGAGGAAGGGTGTGGGTCGTGACGGACGAGCCGCTCGGTAGCCACGTGCTCGAGCTGCAGGTGACCGACGTCGTCGAGGAGACGGACGACGCGCGCTCGCTGGTCTTCGGGGTTCCTGACGGCCCCGGCGCTCCCGAGATCCCCGCCGACCGGTTGCGCTACTCGCCCGGCCAGTTCCTGACGCTGCGGGTACCGAGCGACCGCACCGGTTCGGTCGCCCGCTGCTATTCGCTGTGCAGTTCGCCGTTCACCGGCGACCCGCTGACGGTGACCGTCAAACGCACCGCCGACGGATACGCGTCGAACTGGCTGTGCGACCACGCCCACGCCGGCATGAAGATCCATGTCCTGGCACCCTCTGGCACTTTCGTGCCCAAGACGCTGGATTCCGACTTCCTGCTGTTGGGAGCCGGCAGCGGCATCACGCCGATGATGTCGATCTGCAAATCTGCGCTCGCCGAAGGCAGCGGCAAGGTCGTGCTGATCTATGCCAACACCGACGAGAACTCGGTGATCTTCGGCGCAGGACTGCGTGAACTGGCGGCCAAGTATCCCGATCGGCTGACCGTCGTGCACTGGCTTGTCAGCGTGCAAGGGCTTCCGAGCGCGACCGCCCTGGCGGGCCTGGCCGAGCCGTATTCAACACACGACGCATACATCTGCGGCCCAGGGCCCTTCATGGTCGCGGCCGAGGAAGCGCTCAAGGCCGTCGGCGCCGAACGCATCCACATCGAGGTGTTCAAGTCGCTGGACTCCGACCCGTTTGCCGCCGTCGTCATCGACGAAGATGACAGCGACGAAGGTCCGGCCACGGCGGTCGTCACCCTCGACGGCGCGAAGCATGAGATCACCTGGCCGCGCAACGCCAAGCTGCTCGACGTGCTGCTGGACAAGGGGCTCGACGCCCCGTTCTCCTGCCGTGAGGGCCACTGTGGGGCGTGTGCGGTGCTGAAGAAAGCCGGCGACGTCGAGATGGAGGTCAACGACGTGCTCGAGCAGTCCGACCTCGACGAAGGCCTCATTCTGGGCTGCCAGGCCAAGCCGCGATCCGATTCGGTCGAAGTCACCTACGACGAATAGCTCGCGGGCTACCATTCGCGGCACCGAAGGGAGCAATTGTGAACCGGTTGGCCAACATGCTTGGGGTCGTCTCGGCGCTTTGGCTCACACTCGCACTCGTCGCACCCACGGCACCCGCCATGGCGGCGGTCAACACGGCGAACTCATCCATTCCGGTCAACCCCGCGCAGAGCATCGAGATGCGCGTCACCGCCAATTGCGTGACGGCCGAAGGCACTTGCTACTTCGACACCGGGGCCAGCATGCGGGCGCCTGAAGGTGTGATCGGATTCCCCGGCGACACATACGGCCGGCAGACCACGACACTGCGCACGATGGACCGCACCGTCTACATCAACTTCAACTACGACATGAACAACACCCGTTCGTTCAAGTCGTTGACCTACGTCGAGTTCCAGACGGTCTTCTTCGGTGGCGGACCGCCGGAGAAATTCACCTGGCGCGGGCAGGCTTACCCGGTCGATGCGCGCACGGGCCAGCCCCGCACCGATGTCCCGCTGATCGTGTGCTCACACATTCAGATCGTGTACTCGGGTGTGAATCTCACGACACCCGAGTACACGATC
>CAZOIX010001108.1:0-1682 GCA_964579685.1 uncultured Mycobacterium sp. | reverse complement strand
CATCTCCCACGTGGAGTACCAGACCGACAAGCGCCACTACGCGCACGTCGATGCCCCTGGCCACGCGGACTACATCAAGAACATGATCACCGGCGCCGCGCAGATGGACGGCGCGATCCTGGTGGTCGCCGCGACCGACGGCCCGATGCCGCAGACGCGTGAGCACGTGCTGCTCGCCCGCCAGGTGGGTGTGCCCTACATCCTCGTTGCCCTCAACAAGGCCGACATGGTCGACGACGAGGAGCTCATCGAGCTCGTCGAGATGGAGGTCCGCGAGCTGCTGAGCGCCCAGGAGTTCGACGAGGACGCTCCCGTCATCAAGGTGTCGGCGCTCAAGGCCCTCGAGGGTGACCCGGAGTGGGTCAAGTCCGTCGAGGATCTGATGGAGGCTGTCGACGAGTCGATTCCGGACCCGGTCCGCGAGACCGACAAGCCGTTCCTGATGCCCGTCGAGGACGTCTTCACGATCACCGGCCGCGGCACCGTGGTCACCGGTCGCGTGGAGCGCGGAATCGTCAACGTGAACGAGGAAGTCGAGATCGTCGGCATCCGCCCCGAGACCACCAAGACCACGGTCACCGGTGTGGAGATGTTCCGCAAGCTGCTCGACCAGGGTCAGGCCGGTGACAACGTCGGTCTGCTGCTTCGTGGTATCAAGCGCGAGGACGTCGAGCGCGGCCAGGTCGTCGTGAAGCCCGGCACCACCACGCCGCACACCGACTTCGAGGGCAGCGTCTACATCCTGTCCAAGGACGAGGGCGGCCGGCACACGCCGTTCTTCAACAACTACCGTCCGCAGTTCTACTTCCGCACCACGGACGTCACCGGTGTGGTGACGCTGCCGGAGGGCACCGAGATGGTGATGCCCGGTGACAACACCGACATCTCCGTCAAACTGATCCAGCCCGTCGCCATGGACGAGGGCCTTCGCTTCGCCATCCGCGAGGGTGGCCGTACCGTCGGCGCAGGCCGGGTCACCAAGATCGTCAAGTGACGGTCTGACCTAGAACGCAGAAGTGGCGCTCACCCGAAAGGGTGGGCGCCACTTTGCGTTTGGGGAGTAATGCCTACTCCATCGTCAACACCATGCGGAACCGGGCATCGCCGCTCATCATCTTGTCGAAGGCAGCCTGGGCCTCGGACAACGGCATCGTCTCGATCATCGGCCGCACACCGGTGAGCGCGGAGAAGCGCAGCGTGTCTTCGGAGTCCTGCGACGTTCCGGACGCGTGGCCCTGAACGGATGTCGACCTGGGGATGATCGCGAGCGGTGACACCTGGATCGGTTCGGGTGAGATGCCGACCACGACGAGCTGACCGCGCGGCTTCAGCGCGCCGATGGCGGGCGTCATCGCGTCCGGGGCGGTGACCGTGGCCAGCACCACGTCGGCGCCTCCGAGTTTGTTCAGCTCCGCGGTGACGTCGGAGGCCTTCGAATCAATGTAGTGGTGTGCGCCAAGCTCTTTCGCCAGTGGCTCCTTGTCTGTACCACGGGCGATGGCGACCACCTCGAAGCCCATTTTCGCCGCGTATTGGATGCCGAGGTGGCCGAGCCCGCCGACGCCGAGGATCGCGACGAGATCTCCTGGTCGCGCCACCGACTCGCGCAGCGAGTTGAACGTGGTGATGCCCGCGCAGAGCAACGGGGCGGCATCGACATCGGAGATGTCGTCGGGAATGCG
>CAZOIX010001107.1:0-1686 GCA_964579685.1 uncultured Mycobacterium sp. | reverse complement strand
GGTAGCCGAGCAGATCTATATCAGCGAGAAGACGGTGGGCCGTCATCTGGCCAACATCTACGCCAAACTCGGGGTGTCATCGCGCACTGCCGCCGTCACGTGGGCGTACGACAACGACATTCTGCAGTGACGGTGTGCATCGTATGCACCACATGGAATCCGTAAAGAATTGCATCGTCTGCCCGATGCGACGGTGCGCGCCGAAGATTTGACTTGAAGACGGTCGTCACAACCCCTTAGGAGAGCCACCATGACCGCTATCGGTGAAGAACAGCTCACTGACACCACTGAGGAATTCGCAGGCCGCATCGTCGACGCCGTCGACAGCGCCAGTCTGGCCATTCTGTTGTCGATCGGGCACCAGACCAAACTGTTGGACACCCTTTCTGAGCTGCCCCCGGCCACCAGCGCGCAGATCGCCGACGCCGCGGGGCTCAACGAACGCTATGTGCGGGAGTGGCTCGGTGGTGTGGTGGCGAGTCGGGTCGTCGAATTCGACCCTGCGACGCAGACGTATTCGCTTCCTCGGCATCGCGCGGCGGTGCTGACACGCGCCGCGGGACCGGACAATCTGGCGCGCGTCGCACAGTTCATCCCGCTGCTCGGCGAGGTCGAGCAGAAGGTCGTCGGTTGCTTCCATACCGGAGGCGGGTTGTCCTACAGCGACTATCCGCGCTTTCACACGCTGATGGCCGAGGAGAGCGGCGAGGTCTTCGACGCCGCGCTTGTCGACGTCATCCTGCCGATGGCCGACGGCCTGCCGGAGCTGCTTCGCGACGGTGCCGATGTGGCCGATATCGGCTGCGGCAGTGGGCATGCGATCAATGTGATGGCACAGGCGTTCCCGGCCAGTCGATTCACCGGGATCGACTTCTCCGACGAGGGTCTGGCCACCGGTCGGTCCGAGGCCCGTCAGTTGGGCCTGACCAACGCGACCTTCGTTGCGCAGGACGTCGCCGCCCTGGATGCGTCCGAGACCTATGACGCCATCACCGTGTTCGACGCGATACACGACCAGGCGCAGCCCGCCAAGGTGTTGGAGAACATCTACCGCGCGTTGCGGCCGGGGGGCGTGCTGGTGATGGTCGACATCAAGGCGTCGACACACCTGCAGGACAACGTCGGTGTGCCGCTGGCGACGTACCTCTACACGGTGTCCACGATGCATTGCATGAGCGTGTCGCTGGGCCTCGACGGCGATGGGCTGGGCACCTGCTGGGGCCGCCAGCTCGCGACATCGATGCTGGCCGACGCCGGCTTCGCGGATGTGACGGTCCGCGAGATCGAGTCCGATCCGATCAACTACTACTACATCGCACGCAAGTAGGGCGCCGACCGGCGCATAGGCTGCACCGTGTGGCAGCCCTTGACGCGATCGACGACTGGCCGGCTCCGCACGTCGCCGCGGCGGTAGCCGGCCCGTCGGGCGTGCTGGCCCAGCACGGCGACGTGTCGCACCGCTTCGAGTTGGCGTCGGTGACCAAGCCGCTGGTGGCCAGGGCCGCACAGATCGCGGTCGAGGAGGGGGTCGTCGAACTCGACACCGAGGCGGGCCCGCCGGGTTCCACGGTGCGCCATCTGCTTGCCCACGCGTCGGGATATTCGATGCACTCGGCCGATCTGATGGCCCAGCCCGGCAAACGCCGGGTGTATTCGAACTACGGATTCGAGGTCCTCGCGGACACC
>CAZOIX010001106.1:0-1689 GCA_964579685.1 uncultured Mycobacterium sp. | reverse complement strand
GTGCCCTCCTGCATGCGGGTGCCGCCGGAACTGGGCGATGCGACCAGCGGCAGCCGCTCGGCGGTCGCCCGGGCCACCGCGGTCGTGATCCGCTCGGCCGCGGCCACCCCGATCGAGCCGGCCAGGAAGTCGAACTCGCACGCCACCAGCGCCACCCGCCGCCCGAAGACGGTGCCCTCGCCGGTCAGCACCGACTCGTCGAGGCCCGTTTTCGCCGCTGCGGCAGCCCGTTCCCGCTGGTAATCATCGCCGCCGTCGACCGCCAGGGGCGTGGTGTCCCAGCTGCGGAACGACCCCTCGTCCAGCACGGCATCGCGCAGGTCAAGCGCACCGATCCGGCTCATCCGCAGAGGCTATCGTGGCTACCCTGGTGGTATGGCCACAGAGCTTCGCTACGAGCGATGGTTCCTTCCGTTTTCGGTGCCGTTCGGTCTGGGCCCGAAGCAGAGTGAGGTCCGCATTGCGGACGACGTCCTGTACGTCAAATTCGGTTGGGGTTTTCGCGCGGCGGTGCCCCTGTCATCGATCACCAACGCTGAGCTCAACCACGACAAGGTGTACTCGTGGGGTGCTCATGGGTGGCGCGGCCGCTGGTTGGTGAACGGCTCGTCGAAGGGGATCGTCGAGCTGACCATCGATCCGCCGACGAAGGCTCACGTGATGGGAGTACCGGTCACCCTGAGCACCCTCTGGGTCAGCACCGAGCCGGAGGCATTGATCGAGGCCTGCACCGCCAAGGCTTGACCGGCGCTGTCCCGATAGGGTGGCGCCATGATTGGTGTGACCCGCGACGGCGACGTGATGACGCTGGAGATGCAGCGTGCCGACCGCCGCAACGCGCTGAACGGCGCGCTCGTGGACGGCCTGCGGGAGGCGGTCGAGAAAGCTGCGAGCGAAGACGTTCGGGCCATCGTGCTGACCGGTCAGGGCCACGTGTTCAGCGCGGGCGCCGATCTGTCCGACGCGGCCGGGGTGGCCGAAGAGCTGCCCGAAAAGGCCAAGGCGTTGAACATCGCGATCGACAAGGCCCCCGTCCCCGTCATCGGGGCGATCAACGGCCCCGCCATCGGTGCCGGGGTCATCCTTGCGATGATCTGCGATCTGCGGGTCGTCGCGCCCGAGGCGTACTTCCAGTTCCCCGTCGCGAAATATGGTTTGGCGCTGGACAACTGGAGTATTCGGCGGCTCACGTCACTGGTCGGGGCGGGCCGGGCGCGGGGCATGCTGCTCGGCGCGGAACGGCTCACGGCCGAGGCGGCGCTGCACACCGGTATGGCGAATCGCATCGGCACGCTGGCCGACGCGCAGGCGTGGGCCGCCGAGCTGGCCGGCTACGCGCCGCTGGCCCTGCAGCATGCGAAGCGGGTGCTCAATGACGACGGTGCCTACGAGGACCCGTGGCCGGAGCACACGGAAATGTTCGATCGGGCCTGGGCCAGTCAGGACGTCATCGAGGCGCAGGTGGCGCGCATCGAGAAGCGGCCACCGAGGTTCCAGGGGGCCTGATGATCGGGGCGGCCCTGCGCATCGGATTCGGAACGGCATCGCTGTTGGCCGGTGGCTGGGCGTTGCGTGCGCTGCACGGCGCCCCATCGGCCCTGGGCGCATCGCCGGTCGAGACCGACGGTGTCGCCAAGGGGTCCTCGAACTACAGGGACGGAGTATTCGTCAACCTGGAATCGGCGAGCC
>CAZOIX010001105.1:0-1692 GCA_964579685.1 uncultured Mycobacterium sp. | reverse complement strand
GCCCAGCAGCCCGGCGCCGGGAAGTCGCACCGCGCGCCCGGCCACCGCACCAATGACGACGATCACCGCGATCCGCGGCAGGCTGAAGAACACCGACAGCGAATCGGTGGTGTCGGCCGGCGATGCGTCGGCAGCCCTTCCGCCGTAGATGACCGCGACAACGAAAGGCATGGCCGCGGTGATGAGGGCGACGCGCAGGTACTGCACGGCTGCGACCACACGATCGTCGCCACCGACCTCACGGGCGATGGACACCACGCCGGCCGAACCACCCGCGACGAGCGCGAGGGCACCCGTCAGCGGGGTGACGCCGCGGTGCATGCTCAGCAGTGCGCCACCGGCGATGCAGATCGCCAACGTCGCGATGGCGACCGCGAGAACCGCTGCCCAGTCCGATGCACTGAGGGCGGACGACGACACCTCACCCAGGAGGAGTCCGGTGGCCACCCCGAGCACACCCTGCGCCGTCATGGTCGACGCCGCCACCGCCCTCGGCGCGCAACGGGGCAGGCTCCAAGCCAGGAGTGCGCAGATGAGGGCAGCTGCGACGAGCTCGACGGTGTTCATGGCCGCAAGGTTGCGGCCACCTTCTTGGTGATTCCTAAAAGCCGACGGACAGGTCTGGGTGGGCGGCTCCAAGAAACTTCAAAGAATCGGCCGCCAATCTCGTGTCACGCATCCCGGCGACGGACACGAGAGGAGACCGCAGATGCTCACGTTGGCGACAGGACAAGAATCCCGCACCCGTCGGCCCATGACCGGACTCACGGTGTGGGATCGCGCCACCATTGACGCCGCGTCGTACATGTTCACGGTCGAGCCGTACCAGGCCGAGGCCTGTCTGCGTGTCCTCGCAGACCTGCGGCGACGCGGTATGCGGATGGACACTGTCGAGGCGGCCGACTTCGTCGACCCCGCGCTGGCCGAGATGGCCGCTGCCATCGGTCACCACGTGCACTCCGGGGCCGGCTTCATTGTTCTGCGCGGGCTTCCGCTCGACGGATGGACCGATGAGGAAGCCTCAATGCTGTACTGGGGGCTCGGCACCTACCTGGGCAGGCCGCTGCCACAGAACCGGGCCGGCGAACGCGTCTACCTGGTTCAGGACACCGGCGCGACGCTGATGGAGGCGCGGGGGTCGAAGACCAACCTCGGGATGATCTATCACACCGACTCGGCGGCCGCCTTCGTCGGCAGCCGTCCCGACGTCCTCGCTCTGATGTGCCTGCGCAAGGCGATGTCCGGTGGCGAGTCGCTGATAGTCAGCGGTCACACCGCCTACAACGCCCTGCTGGCCACGCGCCCGGATCTGGTCGAGGTGTTGTACGGCGAGTTCCTCTTCGACAGGTCCAAGGACACGGCCGAAGGCGAGGACGCGGTGTCACACGGGTCGGTGTTCACCGACGCCGAGGACGGTGTCGGAATCCGCTACAACCGCTTGCACATCGAATTGGGGCACCACCTTTCCGGCAATCCGCTCACCGCCCTGCAGCGTGAGGCGCTCGATGCCTTCGACGCGATCCTCAACGACCCGGCGCACGCGATTGACTTCACGATGGAGCCCGGCGACGCGTTCTTCGCGGACAACGCCGCCATGCTCCACAACCGGAATGCCTTCACCGACGCCACCGAGGTCGACGACCGACGTTGCCTGGTGCGGCTCTGGCTCGCCACGGGGTAGCAACCGGCGTT
>CAZOIX010001104.1:0-1700 GCA_964579685.1 uncultured Mycobacterium sp. | reverse complement strand
GGGCGCGCGAGGCGTCGGCCTCGATCAGGGTCCAGGGGCCGTGGCAGATGACCGCGACCGGCTTACCTTGATCGAAGAAGCCTTTGGCGAAGGCAACGGCATCGCGGTTCATCCGCAGAAAGTCGGGATTGGCCACTCCGCCGGGCAGCACCAGCGCGGCGTAATCCGATGCTGACACGTCATCGGCGGCCTTGTCCGCCTCGAACGTGTCGGCCGGCGTCAGATGATTGAAGCCCTGAACCTTGCCGACTTCGGTCGATACGAGTTCAGGTGTTCCACCCGCTTCCTGTACCGCCTTCCACGGTTCGGTCAGCTCGACCTGCTCGACGCCTTCTGGCGCCACCAGGAACGCAATTTTCTTGCCAGTCAGTGAAGTTGCCATGAATTCTCGTCCTTTGGATTGTTGGCTTTCCCACGCATACCCGGCGTGGCAAGCAGCAAACCGGGGCGCCGGCGTCGGTACACTCGTACCAAAGCAGGCCGTGCAGGCCTGACTGCGATATCGCGCTTTCACCGACGAGCTGCGCGTGTGAGCACGAACAAAGGACGACGAGCATGACTGCATTGCAGGACTGGCTCAGTGATCGGCCCATGGATCCCCGGAGCATCAAGGCGTTGATCCGTGACGCGATTCGGGGCCTTTCCGGCGACGAGCCGCAAACGACACCCGAGCCCACCCTCATGGGCCGGGGGCTCGAGCGCTGCTGAGCGCGGGCTAACCCGGTCGCTGGGGCTCGTGCGGGTGCTGTGCCTGCGCCTCGATGGCCTGTGTCGGGTTGTCATCGGCGGGTGATCCCGCAGTCGCGCGCCGTGGGGCGGCATCGGCCGCCTCGGCCGGTTCGTCGGCGTGCTCGTGGCGGCCGCTGATCAGCAGGGCGAGCAGTGCGCCGACGACGCACACCAGGCACGTGATCTTGAAGATCTCGCCGTATTGCAGCACGTAGGCCTCACGCGACGCCTGCGCCAGGCGGGTGGTTTCGGCGAGCAGGCGGCCACCAGGGGTATCGGCGTCGATAGGCGGCAGTGCCGCCAGCCGCTCCTGCAGGTACTGGTTGAACTTGTACAGACCCCACGCGGACAGCGCTGCCACACCGATCAGCATGCCGATCATCCGTGCGACCACCACGGCCGCAGAGGCGATGCCGTGCTGCGCCGCGGGCACCACTCGCAGGGTCGCCGACGTCAACGGGCCGATGACCAGGCCCAGACCCACGCCCGCGATGAGGAGATCGGTGTCGAGCATCGGCAATGAGACGAAGCCGAGGTCGTGGCGGGCCGATAACACGTCGGCGGGCCACCCGGCGACCAGGTAGTAGCCGCCCGCCGCGATCAACAGCCCGACGCACCCCACGATCCGATCGCCGACTTTGGTGGCGATCCAGCCGCCGAGCAGCGCCCCGATCGGCAGGGCCACCAGGAAGCGCAGCAGCAGGAATGCGGCCTGATTCTGGTCCTGCCCGAGCACGCCCTGACCGAACAGCTCGACGTTGACCAGGGTCACCATCAGGGCCGCACCGGCGACCAGCGAGGCACCCAAGGCGGCCAGGAACGGCCGGAAGTGCACGCCCGCGGGTTCGATCAGCCGGGTGCGCGCGAACCGTTCCCAGACGAAGAAGGCCACGGCCGCCACGATCGCGCCGATGATCAGGGGTGGCCCGTAGCTGGGTAGCACCTGCTTGCCGTCCGGCGAGGGGTTGTAG
>CAZOIX010001103.1:0-1706 GCA_964579685.1 uncultured Mycobacterium sp. | reverse complement strand
CGCTGGCCCGGAGCCGTCGGACCGCCCGACCCCGCCGCCGTGCTGCCGGTCCGATGCCGTTGGGGCGCGTGATGTCATTCGCGCCGATCATGATGACCGCGGCGTCAGGTGGCGGGCCCGCCACGAACATGGCGTCGATCTGTCCCGAAAGCCCCTTCGACGTCGCACCCATGATCGCCTTCGTGCTCAGCCGGATGCGGTCTCCCGAGACCGCTGCGAGGCCGCGCGCAAGCAGGACGCCCGGCACCTCGTCGGCGTCCTGACAGCCGTAACCGGTCGCGGTGGAGTCGCCGAAGACCATCAGATGCAGGTCGAACGGCACATCGCGGTGCCAACGCTGCACGGGTCCGCCGCCGGGCTGATAGACACCGTCGGCGCGCGGGGGAACGTCCCAGGCCTTCGGTATGACGCGGCGAGCCTTGTCGGCCTGCCCGCTCAGCAGATTGCGGGCTCCGACGTATGCGGAACCCGTCGATGCGAGCGTAGCCGCGGCCGCCAGGGCGACGGTCGTTGTCCTTCGCGGTGCACGTATGCCCACGCGCGCAAGTTTAGGTGGGATTTCCTAGGATATCCGCGTGGCGGCAGACGCCAGCGGATCACATTGCGGTATCAAGTCCGGTATCGAAATCGAATCGTTGATTGTTGAAGTGAACAGAGCCTGTCAAGCTAAGGTATCGGTAACGCTGAAGCAAACGGCGGCCCCGGGCTCTACAAAGGCGTAGGAAGTGGTGGCGATGACGGCACCAAGTAAGGTGGCTGGAGCAACTCGCTTCGGCACAATGCCTGCTAAAGGGCATAAATCGCGTAAATTTCCGGTCAGCGACGGCGCGCCCGTCGAGGTGGTCGAGGACGGTCCCAGCCTGGCGGGACGGCTCACTTCTCTGGCCGCTCTGCTAACAATCCGACCCACCCTAGCTATCGGAAGCTATGCTCCGCGACTGCCGTGGCCATGGGGTTTGGTGGACGTGGTGTCCCGCGTGATGCGTCCCGCACCGGGAACTGTACGCGCCACGATTTCTTTGCCAAAATGCACCGCCCAGTTGGTAAGGGCCGCTGGCGTGCTGCCTGCGGACGGTAAGCGGGGCGTGATCCTCTACATGCACGGCGGAGCCTTTCTCACCTGCGGCGTGAATTCTCACGGTCGGCTGGTGACGGCGCTGTCGGGGTACGCCGACGCTCCCGTGCTGGTCGTCAACTACCGCATGATTCCGAAGCATTCCGTCGGTGAGGCCGTCGACGACTGCTACGACGCCTACAAGTGGTTGCGGTTGAAGGGCTATGAGCCGAATCAGATCGTGCTGGCGGGTGACTCCGCCGGCGGATACCTGGCTCTGGCGCTCGCCGAGAAGCTTCAGCGTGAGGGCCTGGAAGGCGAGATACCCGCCGCGATGGTGACCATGTCGCCGTTGTTCGAGGTCGACAACGAGGCCCGGGCGAACCATCCGAACATCCACAGCGATGCGATGTTCCCGCCGCGGGCCTTCTATGCGCTGGTGGACCTGGTCAAGGAGGCTGCGGGCCGCCACCTGGTCGACGGCAAGCCGGAAGAGGTCTACGAGCCGCTGGACCATATCGAACCGGGCCTACCTCGCACGTTGATCCATGTGTCCGGGTCGGAAGTGCTGGTCAGCGACGCGCGTAAGGCAGCGCGTCGACTGGCGGCGGCAGGGGTGCCCGTCGAGGTCCGGGTCTGGCCGGGCCAGATG
>CAZOIX010001102.1:0-1712 GCA_964579685.1 uncultured Mycobacterium sp. | reverse complement strand
CGTACCGCCCCTGCCCGTACACCACCATCGACGACGCCAGCACCAACCGCCGGCATTCCGCGGCGAACATCTCGGCAAGCAGCACCGCGGTCCCGAAGTCGTTGTGACTTCCATACGACGGCGCATCGGCGGCGTTCACGCCTGCGCCCACCACCGCGGCCTGATGACACACCACGTCGACGCCATCCAGCAGCGGCCCCAACGCGGACCCGTCTCGAATGTCGAGCACGTGACAGTCCGGCGGCGGCTGCGCGCCTGGGCCGTGCGCGGCGGGCAGCATCAGGTCGACGGCGACGACGTCGTGCCCCGCGTCGCGCAGCGCGGCGCCGCCCCTGGGCCCGATGAAGCCGGCGGCAACGGTCAGCAGGACACTCACGGCAATTCGATGGGAAGTTGAACGCCCTCGTGCGGCTGGCAATGAGTACAGGAATTGACCTGGTCGGTGTTCTCGATCGCCTCGAGCACGAGTTTTTTGAACGGCACCAGGTTCCGTTCGAACTCGGCGAAGACATCCACGGCCCGGACCGCGCTTCCCCGATCGACACCGGCATCCAGATCGGTCACCAAAGCGATGGCCGCATAACACATTTCGAGTTCACGGGCCAACACCGCCTCCGGGTATCCGGTCATGTTGACCAGGCTGAACCCCTGGCTCGCGAACCATTGGCTCTCCGCTCGCGTGGAGAACCGCGGCCCCTGGATCACCACCATCGTCCCGCCGTCCACCACGCCGGGCAGGTCGGTCGCCGCGGCGCGCAGTGTCGCGCAGTACGGGTCGGCGAAGCCGACATGGATGCCGCCCGAATCGAAGTACGTGTCTTCGCGGGCGCTGGTGCGGTCCACCAACTGATCGGGCACGACCATCGCGCCGGGACCCAGGTCGGCGGTCAGACTACCGACCGCGCACGGCCCGAAGATCCGCCGGACACCGAGGGCGCGCAGCGCCCACATATTGGCGCGATACGGCACGGTGTGGGGCGAGAACTCGTGGGAGATCCCGTGCCGCGGCAGAAACGCGACCTCATGGTGACCGACGGCGCCGACAGTGATCGGAGCACTCGGTTCGCCGTACGGGGTGTCCAGGCTGATGGTGCGGGCGCCGGAATCGAAGAAGGAATAGAACCCGCTGCCGCCGATGACTCCGAGCAAGGGCCGCTACTCGTCCGGGGTTTCGTCCTCGACCGGCTGCGACGCGCGCCGCGCCCCGTCGCGGATCTCGAAGATGTCGGTCGCGAAACCGCCGATGGCGTTGGCGACGTCCTTGACGGCGGTGGTGATGATCGAGGCCACTTCGCCGACGGTCGACGCCCCCGACTCGACGATCTCCTGTACGGCGTCCTTGCGGATCTCCGTCTTGCTGAGTCGCTCCTCCATGGGCCCAGTCTGCCACGGGTACTCGTGGCAGACGCAGGGAGGAAAGCAATCCCCGTGCAAGACTGGCGCTCGTGGCCAGTTTCGCGCAGTGGGTAGAGGGCGCCCGGCCCAGAACGCTGCCGAACGCGATCGCCCCCGTCCTTGCCGGCACCGGCGCCGCCGCCTGGTTGCACGCCGCGTGCTGGTGGAAGGCGCTGCTCGCGATGGTTGTCGCGGTCGCGATGATCGTCGGCGTCAACTACGCCAACGACTACTCCGACGGCATCCGCGGCACCGACGATGTACGGGCGGGACCGCTGAGGCTGGTGGGATCGAAGGTGGCCTCGCCGCGAGCGGTG